>JAJAYN010000584.1 GCA_026786225.1 Burkholderiales bacterium
ATACGACCTCTCCTCGCAGGAAGGCGTATTGCTGATGTGTGTGGCGGAAGCGTTGCTACGCATTCCTGACGCAGCGACAGCCGACAAGTTGATCAAGGATAAATTCTCGCAGGGTGACTGGAAGAAACATCTTGGGGCATCGGATTCAATGCTGGTAAACGCAGGAACCTGGGGAATGATGCTCACCGGAAAACTGGTATCGCCCACGGCAGATAGTTTCGCCGATGTAGGCAACTGGCTGACAAGGCTCGCCGCCAAGGCTGGCGAACCAATCGTGCGCGCATCGCTACGGCAGGGTATGAAGCTGATGGCCGAGCAATTCGTCATGGGGCGCAATATCCAAGACGCTTTGCAGCGTGCCACCTCGGATGACCAGGCGAAGTATCGTCACTCGTACGACATGCTGGGCGAAGCTGCAATGACGGCACACGACGCCGAGCGCTATTTCGTTGCCTATCAGGATGCGATCAAGGCGATTTCTTCGGCAGTCAAACCCGGTCAGAGCGTGTTCGAAGCGCCCGGCATCTCGGTAAAAATATCGGCCTTGCACCCACGTTATGAGCTGGCGCATCGCGACCGGCTAATGCTGGAGCTGTTACCAAAATTATTGAAGCTGGCCGAGATGGCGCGTGACGGCGGCATCGGATTGACGCTGGATGCCGAGGAAACCGAGCGACTGGAGCTTTCGCTTGAATTGTTTGCGGCGGTCTATGGTGATGCGCGATTTGCTGGCTACGAAGGCATGGGCCTTGCCGTGCAGGCATACCAGAAACGCGCAATCCACGTGATCGACTGGCTAAGCGCGCTTGCCAAAAAACACGGTCGCCGCATGATGACGCGGCTGGTGAAAGGCGCTTATTGGGATACCGAAATCAAGCGGGCGCAGATGCAGGGATTCAGCGGTTATCCCGTGTTTACCCGCAAGGCGAATACCGACGTGTCGTATCTGGCCTGCGCCGCAAAAATGTTGCAGCGACCCGACGTGTTTTTCTGCCAGTTCGCCACCCACAATGCGCACACCGTCGCGACCATACTCGAACGCGCTGGTGGCGGCGATAACAAGAAGTACTTTGAATTCCAGCGGCTGCATGGGATGGGCATGGAGTTATACGAAGAAGTGCTCGCCAGCCACCATGCCGCGTGCCGTGTGTATGCGCCGGTCGGCACGCACGAAGACCTGCTGCCTTACCTCGTTCGCCGCCTGCTGGAAAACGGCGCGAATTCATCCTTCGTCAATCGTATCGCCGATCCAGACGTTTCAATCGACGACGTCATCAACGATCCGATTGCAGCGTGCGAAGCCAATCCCCATAAGGCAAACGCAAAGCTGCCGTTACCCAAGAGTCTGTTCAGCGCGTCTGATGTCAGCCGCCTGAATTCAGGCGGCTTCAGCTTTGCCGATGTCGCGGCTACCGAAGCTTTGTATGCCGCAATGGACGCGACGCTAAAGCGCACCGATCTTCTTGCGAAACCCTTGATTGCCGGCAGCGCAATGCGCGGCGCACCAATCGATGCTCTGTGCCCGACGACGTTGCAGAAGATTGGTGTTGTCGAAGAAGCCGACGAGCAACTGCTTGATCTTGCGTTGGACATCACCTCCAAATGGACCGGCCTGCCGGGTGAAGAGCGCGCCGCAATACTTGAAAAGGCTGCTGATTTACTCGAAGCGCGCAATGCATTTTTCATGGCGCTGTGCGTTCGCGAGGCCGGCAAAACGCTTCCCGATGCGCTGGGCGAAGTTCGTGAAGCCGTGGACTTTTGCCGCTACTACGCAGCGCTGGCGCGCCGACATTTTTCGACGCCAGAATTTTTGCCCGGCCCCACCGGTGAGAGCAACGAATTTTCCCTGCACGGTCGCGGCGTATTTGCGTCCATCTCACCGTGGAATTTTCCCCTCGCCATTTTTATGGGGCAGGTCTCCGCCGCATTTGCTGCCGGCAACGCGGTCATCGCCAAGCCGGCTGAGCAAACGCCGATCATCGCGTTTGAGGCGGTTAAGCTGCTGCTTGAAGCGGGCATGCCGAAAGACGCCATCGCTCTGTTGCCGGGACGCGGCGAAATCATTGGTGCCAAGCTGGTGAGCGACGGTCGCATTGCCGGCGTTGCGTTCACGGGCGGCACATCGACCGCGCAGGCGATCAACCACAGTCTTGCCAATCGACCCGGGCCGATCATTCCGTTTATTGCGGAGACTGGTGGGCTCAATGCCATGATCGCGGATTCTTCTGCGTTGCCCGAGCAGATCGTTAACGACGTGATTGCATCGGCGTTTAACAGTGCCGGACAGCGCTGTTCAGCACTACGGATTCTTTGTGTACAGAAAGATATCTACCTGCGGGTAGCGACCTTGCTCGAGGGTGCCATGCAGGAATTGCGACTGGGTGATCCTGCAAAGCTGGATACCGATATTGGCCCGGTGATCGACCGCGAGGCATTCGAGATGCTGGTGGCACATCGCGAACGCATGGCGCAGGAATTCAAATCCATTGGACAAACTCAGTTGCCGGGCAATATCCCGGCAGGTCATTTTTTCGCGCCATGCGCATTCGAGATTCCTGCGTTCGACGCGATCAAGAGCGAAGTGTTCGGGCCGATTTTGCACGTGTTTGCTTTTGAGGCTGAGCACTTGATGGACGTTGTCGATGCGATCAACCATAGCGGTTATGGACTGACACTGGGAATTCATTCCCGCATCGAGGAAACAATCCGCGAAATTCGCGCCCGCGCTCGTGTGGGGAACGTCTACGTCAATCGGAACCAGATCGGCGCGGTCGTTGGCGTACAGCCGTTCGGCGGTGAAGGACTGAGCGGCACCGGACCAAAGGCAGGCGGGCCGCATTATCTTTTCCGCTTTGCCTCCGAGCGCACCTTTACGGTGAATACCGCAGCTGCGGGCGGCAATGCGGCACTGATCGCGAGCTCGGAGTGAAAAAGTAACGGGTTCGTTCTGTTGAGCGACTATGATGTCGTTGGTGAACGGACGGGAGTGGAGCAGATGGGTCTGTTGGCGCGAAGTACAATTATTCTCGGTTTGCTTGCGGGTGTGGGCTGTGCGCAGCTCATCACGCCATATCCGACCCAAATGGGTTCGACGGTGGTCTTCGACGCTGTGCAGCCATTCTCGTTGACGTCAGTGGGCGAGATCGCGCCGCCGGCTTGGGAGCCTTGGGTACTTTCGCGTTTTTTGGCCCGTACCCGCTATCGAATCGTGGAGCATGAGGGTGAACGCGTCCTGGAAGCAGATGCAAACGTATCAGCGTCCGGCTTGTTACAGCCGCTGACACTTGCCGCGTCTGAGGAT
>JAJAYN010000585.1 GCA_026786225.1 Burkholderiales bacterium
ACCCGAAGGAACGCCAGAAGCTGATGCAGGCACACATGCAGACCATGCAGGAAAACATGAAGTCGATGCGTGGCATGGGCGGCCCGATGATGATGGACGGAGGCGATCATGGCAGCATGATGAAACACGACATGAAAGGCGGCATGAAAGACGGCGACATGATGAAGCATCAGGACATGATGGAAAAACGCATGGACATGATGCAGATGATGATGGAGCAGATGATGCAGCGTGACCAGATGATGCAGCCGATGCCCGCCAAGTAGCGGCGGATCGTGATTGTCGATCACAAGGTTTAAACCACCGGCTTTCGCCGGTAGTTGTTTAGTCTGCGTTTGATTCAGGCGCGGATTGGTGACACAAGTCAGCATCCGGCTTGGCGGTGCTCCTCGCCGCAGTCGCTGTGGGTAAGCTGAAAATTCGCGAGTCTGAAAGGATGCGCTGCGTTCATGGCGGCGACAATTGAAATGAAATCGCCGCACCGAATCAAAAGCATCGCCACTCAAAGGAGTTGATTCATGTACGGATTCAGCACTCAGCTAAAGTTGCCGTTCGATGCCGCCGTCGCCAAAGTCACTGAGGCTTTGAAAAAGGAAGGATTCGGCGTACTCACCGATATCGATGTCAAGGCGACGCTGAAAGCCAAGCTCAATATCGAAAGCCGACCGTATCGCATCCTCGGCGCATGCAACCCCCCGCTCGCCCACCGCGCGATCGAGGCCGACCCCGACATCGGCCTGTTACTGCCGTGCAACGTGGTGGTGCGCGAAGAAGCCGACGGCGCCATTACGGTCGCGTTCATGGATACCGAGGTCGTATTGCAACTGGTCGACAAGCCGGAAATACATGCGCTTGGCAAGGAAGTAAAGGCACTTCTAAAGCGAGTCAGCGAGAGCCTGAAGGCGTGACGCCAGGACAAGGAGCGGACGGATAACTACCTATGGAGATTGAAATGAAACAAATCAACAGAATCATCATTGGATTGGCCATCGGCACCGGATGGACTGTAGTCGCATTGGCCCAAGGTCAGAAAGACTGGCAAGCGCCCGACATTGGAAAATTGCCTGACGACAAGTACGGCCAGATGGTGCGCCAGGGTAAGGCGCTTATGGAACAAACCTATAAGCACATCGGACCCGAGGTGAAGGATGCGAGCAAGCGATTCTCAGGCAATAACCTCGCCTGCGTCTCCTGTCATATGGATGCAGGCAGCCGCAAGTTCGGCAACCCGTGGGTGGGTACGTTTGTGAGCTTCCCGCAGTATCGCGGGCGCGAAGACGCGGTCTCCACCACTGAGGAGCGCATCAACGGCTGCATGGAACGCAGCATGAATGGCCGAAAGCTGCCGCTGGAAAGCGCAGAAATGAAGGCGATGCTGTCGTATCTGCACTTTCTGTCGACCGGCATTCCGGTCGGCGCAAAACTCGAGGGAGGCGGCACGCTCAAGCTCAAACCGCTTGCGCGCGCGGCCGATCCTGTTGCAGGAAAACAGGTCTACGCGACCACTTGCGCGGCCTGTCATGGCGAGAACGGCCAAGGGATGCGGCGTGGCAAGGTCGGCGATGCCGACGGCTACCAGTTTCCGCCGGTATGGGGCGCCGACAGCTATAACAATGGCGCCGGAATGGCACGGGTTACCTTGGCCGCAGGGTTCATCAAGGGCAATATGCCCAGCGGCATCACCCACACCACGGCGGTGTTAACCGATGAGCAGGCGTTTGACGTGGCCGCTTACGTCAACAGCCAGCCACGACCGGTAAAGCTGAATCTCGACGCGGATTTCCCGGCACGCAAGAACAAGCCGGTCGACGCCGCATTTGCGCCTTACACGCCGGGATTCTCTCCCGAGCAACACAAGTACGGTCCTTGGAAGGCGATTTCGGAAGCAAGAGAAAAAGGCATATACCCGGCCAAATGACGATGCGCCATGCGCGACCCGACTGGGTCACTCCAAAAGAGATCTCGTGCGCCCGGCTCGGTATCGTGGGATCACAGGCCAATGCCCGAACCTCCGCCGGCTCCGCCGAAATCGTTTGCGGCACGCTTATGAGGCGCGCGTGGCACTTTTGATCGACCCGGACAGCAGCAAACTGCGCGCGGCTGTGACTGTTAACTCCCGTCGTTGTTGCACATAAATCCCGCCTTAAGTGCGGTTGCAAAGGAAATCCCCAAATGCGAGCTCTTGTGTACAACGGCCCTGGCCAGAAAAGCCTGGAAGTCCGCCCCAAACCGATTATCAAGCTGCCCACCGACGCGGTCGTCAGGATCACCCGGACGACGATCTGCGGCACCGATCTGCACATCCTCAAAGGCGATGTGCCAACCTGCCAGCCCGGTACCATCCTTGGACATGAAGGTGTCGGCGTTGTCGATTCCGTGGGACCGGGTGTGGCCACCTTCAAGCCCGGCGACCGGGTGCTGATCGCTTGCATCACCGCCTGCGGCCGCTGCGAATATTGTCGAAAGGGCATGTACTCGCACTGCACCACGGGCGGCTGGATCCTGGGTAACAGCATCGATGGCACGCAGGCTGAGTTTGTGCGGATTCCGCATGCCGACACCAGCCTGCACCCGATTCCCGAGGGCGCGGACGAAGAAGCGTTGGTCATGCTGAGCGACATCCTGCCCACCGGATTTGAGTGCGGAGTACTGAACGGAAAAGTCAAGGTCGGCTCCAGCGTGGCCATTGTCGGTTCCGGGCCGATCGGCCTCGCGGCGTTGCTGACGGCGCAATTCTATTCGCCGGCCGAGATCATCATGATCGATGTGGACGACAACCGGCTTGAAGTCGGCACGCGCTTCGGTGCGACCGCCACGGTGAACAGTTCCGACGGTAACGCTGCGCAGCAAGTCATGAAACTCACCGGCGGACGCGGTGTGGATACGGCAATCGAGGCGGTCGGCATTCCCGCCACCTTCAAGATTTGTGAGGATATCGTGGCGCCCGGCGGCACCATCGCCAATGTGGGCGTGCACGGTGCGAAGGTCGATCTGCACCTGGAACGATTGTGGTCGCACAACGTCACGATCACCACGGGGCTGGTCGATACCTTTTCAATTCCGATGCTGCTAAAGACGCTGCAGTCTGAGCGCCTTAATGCAAAGCAGTTGATCACCCATCACTTCAAATTCGACCAGATTCTGGATGCCTACGATACGTTTGGCAAAGCCGCCGATACCAAGGCGCTGAAAGTAATTATTGAGGCGTGAGAACGGGTTGTCTGCCGGCAATTCATCGACTCCGCGCGCATCCCACGCGCTTCCGCACTTCGCTGCACCAAAGCGCCACACTGGCCATCGCCGCACACAGATCAATGCTGAACTTCGCTCAACAACAGGCCCCGAAAAGGTTCTGTTCGGCAGCGAACAGACGGTGAATGCGTTTATAAGGGTAAAGGTAAGCAGCCGCTGCCAGTAACAGAAGCAAAACTTTATTCATGCGCTGAAAGGAGTTTGGTCATGAAACTCATGAGCTTTCGCGACACCCTGAGCGCGGCCGCTTTAGCAGGCGCAATGGTCGTTACCGCAACCGCATTGGCCGCGCCCGCCGTGCCGTCCGTCACACTGCCGCAGCGCATTTCCGCCGCAGAACTCAAACGTATGCTGCTGGATCAACCCGGCATGTTCGAGATCGTGGATGTGCGCCCGCCGGCAACGTATGCGGACTTCAGCCTGCCCGGCTCGGTCAATGCGACTATCGCGGCTGTGATCGCCAACCCGGCTTATCTCAAAGGTGTCGTTCCTTTGATAATCGTGGATCGCGACGGCTCACTGGCAATGGCGGTGGGCGGCATTCTCTCCCAGAAGACTCAGCGGTCCATCAGGGTGCTGTATGGCGGATTGGAAGCCTACTGGAGCGATTCCGCGCCACTCCTGCCGCCAGTGGCACCCGCTCCGGCTGCGGCTTCGGTTCAGCCCGTGAAGCCAGGCGCTTCAGTGTCGGCTAACGCGAAGCCAGCAGCCCCGGCCTCGGCGCCTGCCGGAAGTGCAGCACCTGCCAAGAAAAGCGCGGGGTGCTAGTCGTGACAACCGAAACCGACAATCCTCATGACGGACCTAAACCCTACGCGAATCCCTACCTCGTGGGGGTTATGCTTGGGCTCGTGCTCCTCGCTTCATTCGCAATTCTTGGTGCCGGGCTGAGCGCGTCGGGCGGCATTGCGCGCTTCGGTGCTGCGCTCTCGATGAGCGTCGCGCCGGCTCACACACTGAGCAGCGAGTATTTCGGCAAATGGGGTGAGAATCCGCTCCACTACTACGTCGTCTTCATGTTTGTGGGCACCTTTGTCGGCGGGCTATTCTCGGCCCTGCTGGCGCGCCGGGCACGGATTCAGGTCGAACGCGGCGCAGCTTCTTCCGTGGGGCACCGACTCGGCTACGCCCTTGTCGGCGGCATTCTTGTCGGTTTCGCCAGCCGCCTGGCCCAGGGTTGCACCTCCGGTCAGGGGCTCACTGGCGGCGCGCTGCTGCTCTCCGGCAGCCTCGTGTTTCTGGTTTGCCTCTTTGTCAGCGGCTACGCTGCGGCCTGGTTTGTACGGAAGCAATGGCATGATTAGCACCCTCTATGGCCTCGATGCGCTCGGCACCCCACAGGCTTTTCTTCTGGCACTGCTGATCGGTGTCGGCTTCGCTTTTGCACTCGAGCGGGCCGGCTTCAGCAGTTCGCGCCGTTTGGCCGGCGTCTTCTACTTTACCGACATGGCCGTGGTGAAGGTGATGTTCTCCGCGGTCATCACTGCGGCGCTGGGACTCTCGTATCTGGTGGGTTGCGGCTGGATCCAGTTCGATCAGATTTTCCTCATGCCCACCATCTACGGCGCCCAAATCGTGGGGGGTCTGCTGTTCGGCGTCGGTTTTGTGATGGGTGCCTGGTGCCCGGGCACGGCAGCGGTGGGCCTGGCCGCAGGCCGGATCGACGCGCTGGTATTCCTGCTCGGTGTCGTGGGCGGCAGCATCCTGTTCAACGAATCCTTCTCCGTGATCCTTCCGTTGTACACGGCCGGGGAC
>JAJAYN010000586.1 GCA_026786225.1 Burkholderiales bacterium
ATTCCCCGGCACGGTCGTCGGCATCACCCACGATCGCTACTTCCTGGATAACGCCGTGCAGTGGATTCTCGAACTCGACCGAGGCACCGGCATTCCGTACGAGGGCAATTACAGCTCGTGGCTGGAACAAAAATCAGATCGCCTGAAAAAAGAAGAATCAAGCGAGTCCGCGCGTCAACGCACCTTGAAGAAAGAGCTGGATTGGGTACGGCAGAATCCGAAAGGCCGCCAGGCGAAATCCAAAGCCCGTATGACACGCTTCGAGGAACTCTCCAGCTACGAGTATCAGAAGCGCAACGAGACGCAGGAGATCTTCGTGCCGGTCGCCGAGCGCCTGGGCAATGAAGTCATCGAATTCGTCGGTGTCTCCAAGTCATTCGGTGAACGTGTGTTGATCGACAACCTCTCCTTCCGCGTGCCACCCGGCGCGATCGTCGGTGTGATTGGCCCGAACGGCGCCGGTAAATCGACGTTGTTCAAACTCATTCAGGGTGTTGAGCAACCAGATAGTGGCGAAGTGAAGATCGGCCCCACTGTCAATCTGGCGTTTGTCGATCAATCGCGCGATTCACTGCCGAACGACAAGACCGTCTGGGAAGCCATTTCCGGCGGTGCGGACATCCTGACCATCGGCAAATTCGAGATGCAGTCGCGCGCCTATATCGGTCGTTTCAACTTTAAAGGTGGCGACCAACAGAAGTTGGTTGGCAATCTCTCCGGTGGTGAGCGTGGTCGTCTGCACCTGGCCCATACGTTGCTCAAAGGTGCCAACGTCCTACTGCTTGATGAACCGTCAAACGATCTTGACGTGGAAACGTTGCGGTCGCTGGAAGATGCATTGCAGGAATTCGGCGGCTCGATCATGGTGGTTTCACATGATCGCTGGTTCCTTGATCGTATCGCCACCCACATCCTCGCCTGCGAGGGCGATTCGCAATGGGTGTTTTACGACGGCAATTACAACGAATATGAAAACGACAAGTTGCGCAGATTGGGCGAAGAGGGTGCGCGACCAAAACGTGTACGTTACAAGGCATTGAAGTAGCAACATCAAGCATTGGCGCGGGCTTCAGGCATAAAATGCCTGAAAACGCCCGCCAGTGCTAGAGTTTTATAGTTTAAACGGGTAGCAGCGCCCACTCGGCACACCCGCAAGGGATTGTGGGTCAAATAAAAAACTGAAAGCCGAACCACTTAACGGCAAATCAATGGATCGCGACCAATACGAAGGACTGGTACGGCAGCTTGAAGCCGAGGCCGAACACAATCCGGGCGGTTTCCGCAACAAGGTACTGCTCATCAGCAGCGCGGCATACATCGCACTGGCACTGATGCTGGTCCTGACCCTGCTGATCATTTACTTCGGTGTCTCGACCGCAAGCGGCAAAGGACACACGCGGCAACTCATCTACACGGGGCTGTTTACCCTGACGATGATCCCGGTTTATTTCGTGGTGCTGCGCATGTTCTTCATGCGCCTTGAAGTGCCGGCCGGCCGCGAAATCACGCGCAAGGACGCGCCGAAGTTATTCGAAGTGCTCGACAAAATGCGGCGCAGATTGAAAGGCCCGGCGATTGATCGCGTCGTAATGGACCGCGAATTCAATGCCGCCATTTCACAGGTCCCACGCTTTGGCTTGTTCGGCGGACACTCCAACCATCTCATCCTCGGCTTGCCATATTTGTTCGGTGTGACCCCGAAAGAGATGCTGGCAACGGTCGCGCACGAGTACGGACATCTGTGTGGCAATCACGGCAAGATCGGCTCGTGGGTTTACCGGCAGCGGCGCACGTTTGGCGCGCTGCACGAAAAGGTCGCCAGTGGCGCAGAAGATAGCTGGGTATACGCCACCATGGCAGGCGCGCTCAATCGTTTCTGGCCCTACTACAACGCCTACACGTTCGTGATGTCGCGGCAGGATGAATATGAGGCCGACCTCACCGCCACTGAACTGACCGGGACCGGTCCGAACGCGAGCGGACTCATTCGTGGCGACCTCCTGGGCCAATGGATGGCCGAGTCGTTCTGGCCGAAATTCTACAAGCAGGCCGATACACACCCGCAGCCCACATTCATGCCCTTCACCACCATGCCAAAGGCGTTCGGCATGAGCTATGGCGACTGGGCGACGCAGGAAAGATTAACGACTGCGTGGCAGGTGAAATCCGACCTGCTCGATACCCATCCCTGTTTGCAGGAACGCGTCACCGCCATCGGCGAAAAGCCGGCTCTGCCCCCTCCCGTTCAGGCCACCGCTGCCGAGGCACTACTGGGGCCATTCGCGAAGCAATTGGCAACCGAATTCGACAAAGACTGGTGGCTGGAGGAGAAGAAGCGCTGGGTTTCCCGCCACCAGTACGTCACGCGCGCCAAACAGCGTTTGCAGGAACTCTCAGGCGCGCAGATGACAGCCATGCCGCTGCATGACCTTCAGGAATTTGCGCTGCTTAAAGCCGAATTCGATTCACTGCAAGCTGCCAAGCCGGTGCTCGAATACATGCTCGGCAAACCGGGCGGGCCGTATGCCAAACCGTCGTTTTATTTCGGACGTATCTTGCTCGACGAAAAGAACGACAAGGGCCTGGATCACTTGTTGGTCGCGGCAAAGGCAGATCGAAATGTGATCGATGAAGTCGTACGCATCGGCTACCATTACCTGCGCACACAAAAGAGTGAAACGGCCGCAGAGCAATGGCTGGACGAACTTAACGAAGTTCTTGGCTGAGTCTTTCTTGCCGCAACTTTATTTCACCATCAAATTATGAGCCCCATCCGCCGCTGGAGCCTGATTGCAATCGCCGCTATCACCATACTGGTAATCGGCGTTTTTATCGCCTACCAGATCGCGCTCAGCGAACTGCGCTCGCGCGTGATCAATGCGCTCGGCACGCAAAGCGAAGTCGGCGAGATCCAGGTGTCGTTCAAGGACATCACCATCACCGATCTCAAGCTCAACGCACCGGCGGGGTGGCCCGCGCGGCACGTGCTGACTGCGGAACGCGTGGTGATCGCGCCCGACCTCGGCAGCTTCACCGCCGGTCTGCTGCGCATCAATCGCATTCGCATCGAACGCGCAACACTCACTGCGCTGCGCGACCGCACCGGGAAACTGCGGGTATTGCCCAGCTTCACCGAAAAAGTATCAGCGACCGGAAAATCGAGCACCGCTGCCGTGCCCGCGCGCGCGGTGCTCATCGAGTCCATTACGTTGAAAGATTCCACCATTTCATTCTTCGATGAAGAAGTTCGCTCGCCGCCGCTGCAAGTGAAATTGGAGAACGTTGAAGCCAGCATCACCAATCTGCGCGTACCCGAATTGACCGGCAAGAGTGTCATTGACATCAAAGCCAATGTCAGCGGCCCCACGCAGCGTGGCACGCTCG
Source organism: Burkholderiales bacterium (assembly GCA_026786225.1). Taxonomy (GTDB): domain Bacteria; phylum Pseudomonadota; class Gammaproteobacteria; order Burkholderiales; family Usitatibacteraceae; genus UKL13-2. The sequence continues at coordinate 3,385 of JAJAYN010000586.1, forward strand.
CCATCTCTGGCAATATGGCGTTCGCGACGCGCAATGGCAATATCAATACCAGGTTGCGCGATGTGGAAATTGCCGCACTGGAACCCTACCTGATCAAGGCCGCCGAGACCGGTGTACGCAAGGGCACGCTCGATCTCGATCTCGCCGCGAACGTGGAAGCACAGCGCCTGATCGCGCCGGGAAAGCTGGTGCTCAAGGGCCTGGAACTGCGGTCGAATGAAAAAACCACAAGCACCTTTATGGGCATGCCGCGCGACGCCGTCATCAACCTGATTCGCGACCGCGACGGCCGCATCGAAGTCCCGTTCAC
>JAJAYN010000587.1 GCA_026786225.1 Burkholderiales bacterium
ACCGGACGACAGCGCACCACCACGCCGGGGATCAACGGATACGGCGTCACCACCAACACATCCACCGGATCTCCGTCGCCAGAAAGCGTGCGTGGAATGTAACCGTAGTTGCACGGGTAATGCATGGAAGTCGACATGAAACGGTCGATGAACAGGGCGCCGGTCGCCTTGTCCAATTCATACTTGATTGGATCACCGTTCATCGGGATTTCGATAACGACATTTACATCGTTTGGCACATCGCGGCCGGCATCAACGCGGTCAAGATTCATTGGGGCTTCTCAAAGGGGGAAAATTGGTTTAGCCTCTAGCTGGGGGCGTTTCCCTTGGTTTCCCCCGATCAGTAGAAGTTGTTCACGTGCATTATCGCCGGTCACCCCTCATTCCGCCAAGCGGAGAAAGGACACGCACTGTGCAGCATAGGAGCAAGTCAGGTTCACACGGCAAAGCAGGTGCCAAGTCAGGCAAATTGCACCTGCCAGTGCCGCCGCTGGATAAAGCCGCCAAAGAGGCGCTGGAGCCGGCATTTTCGCTATTTTCTGCGGAGGCCAAACGTTATCCGCTGATTCTCACGCTTGATCAGAACGGCATCCCGCATCGTTGGGTGACCTGGCAGCATGCGGTTTGGTATTACGCCAAGGAACGCGTCGCGTGGGAAACAGGCTCGGCGGCGTTTACAGTCAACGGCGGCAAGAGCCGCGATACGGGAGAAGTATCGAGCGTCAGCGCCGCGTCCATCATCGCCATTCGCGGCAAGGCGATGGCGATGCGGAGTTTCAATCAAGTCCCGCCGCTCAACAATCGTGAATTGTTCCACCGTGATCGCCACGTCTGCGGCTACTGCGGCGGCATTTTTTCGCACTCGAAGTTAACCCGCGATCACATCATTCCTTACGCGCGCCGTGGTCTCGATACCTGGATGAATGTTGTCGCCGCATGCCGCTCCTGCAACGAGCGCAAGGGCAGCCGTCTTCCGGAAGAAGCGAACATGGAACTCGTCTATGCGCCGTACGTGCCGAACCGCGCAGAGTTTTTGATCCTCGCCAATCGCAGGATTCTTGTTGATCAGATGGAATTCCTGAAGCAGCACGTGAGCGCGCAGAGCCGGGTGCATTTGAGCTGAGCGCTCGTGTTTTTTGCACCGGCATAAATAGATGTAGATCCAGCACTGGCGCGGCTTTCACCGTGGAAATGTCACGTGAACCGCGCCAGTGCTGGAGTTTTCTATTTCACGCGCGCTTCTCCAGCAACATCGCATCCCCGTAGCTAAAAAACCGATAGCGTGCCGCCACGGCATGCGCGTACGCGCGCTGGATATTTTCGGTGCCCGCAAACGCCGACACGAGCATCATCAGCGTCGACTTGGGCAAATGAAAATTGGTGATGAGACGATCAACGGTTTGAAAGGCGTAGCCCGGCGTGATCATGATGCGCGTCTCCGCCGATTCCGCCTGCAAACTACCATCGCGTGCCGCCGCTTCAAGCGTGCGCATGCTGGTGGTACCGACCGCGATCACGCGCCCACCCGCTGCCTTGGCGGCAGAGATGGCTGCCACGGTCGCCGCCGGCAAGTCGTACCACTCACTGTGCATGACGTGCTTGGATATATCGTTGTCCCGCACCGGTTGAAAAGTACCCGCACCGACATGCAAGGTCACATAAGCGAGCGCAACGCCTTTCGCGCGCAAGGCCGCCAGCATGGCGTCATCGAAATGCAGGCCAGCTGTGGGCGCAGCAACGGACCCGACGTGCTTCGCATAGACCGTCTGATAGCGCGCCTCATCTGCCAGATCCGCCTGATGTGTGATGTACGGCGGCAGCGGGACTTCTCCGTAGCGCTCCAGGATTTCGTGTACCGTAAGGTCGCCGTCGAATTGCAACTGGAACAGGTCATCCACACGCGCCACCATGGTCGCGACGACACTGCCAGTGAAATTGAGGCGGCTGCCGGGCTTCGGCGACTTCGATGCGCGCACATGCGCCAGCGCGCTCCGCCCATCCGCGAGCACGCGCTCAACCAATACCTCCGCACTGCCGCCGGTTTCCTTGCGACCATGCAATCGTGCCTTGATGACCTTGGTATCGTTGAACACCAAAACATCGTTTGGCGCAATAAACGCCGCCAGATCAGCGAATTGCCGATCCGTGATCGTGCCGGTGTTGCCGTCCAAATGCAGCAGACGGCTGCCGGCGCGCTCAGCGGCCGGGTGCTGCGCGATCAGTTCTTCGGGCAGGTAATAGTCAAAATCGGTGAGGTTCATTTTTCCTCTTCAGGTTGGCGCGCAGATTACGCTATAATTCCGCTCCTACCAAATCGTTGAATTTAACGGTCCAGATTATTGCCGGGATGGCGGAACTGGTAGACGCACCAGACTCAAAATCTGGCGCCTGCAAGGGCGTGCCGGTTCGATTCCGGCTCTCGGTACCAAATTAAAAAGGCTCACTTCGGTGGGCCTTTTTAATTTGGTGTTGGGAGTTTGAATGAGAACCGGCACTCCGGTTCGACTAAGCTGCAAACGGTGCTGAGCCGCATGCGGCGAAGCATGTCTGAATCGCCCACAGCGATTCAGACACATTCCGGCGACCAGCAAGCGCGGGCTCTGCAGACACAAATGCATGGAACGCCGCACCAGACATCGCGCTCGTAATTTTACTTTGGTAGGAAACCTCCATCGCCCTTCCCGGTTACGATATTGCATGCACGCAATCAACCAAGCCCACGAAACCGAGTACAACAACCGCGCCCTGGTGCCAGAACACGCCGTCATCTTCGAACGCTGGCGGCGCGACTCGGCAGCTTTTCGCGCCAACATGTCTTGTACGCTCGATCTCGCCTACGGCCCCGAAGCTCGTCACCGGCTCGATATTTTCCACGCATCCAACGCTCGCGGCACAGTGGTATTCATCCACGGCGGCTATTGGCGTTCTCTAGATAAATCGGATTTTTCCTTTGTTGCCGCGCCGTTCATCGCCGCTGGGCTTAGTGTTGCTGCGATCAATTATCGCCTCTGTCCAACCGTGCATTTGAGTGAAGTCGTCGAGGATTGCCGGAGCGCGCTTGAATGGCTGCTCAACAACGGCAGTGACCATCGACTACCAATGGAGCGCATCGCGTTGACGGGACATTCTGCCGGTGGCCACCTCGTATCCATGCTTTACGTCACTGATTGGCCTCAGCGACAATGTGATACCAGCGGGATCGTCGGTGGAATGGCGCTGAGCGGTGTTTACGATCTGGAGCCTTTGATTCATTGCTCGATGAACGTTGAACTGCGGCTGAACCACCACATCGCCTGCGCGGCTTCTCCGATCAAACTTGAATTTTTGCTGAAGGTGCCGCTACATCTTGCTGTGGGTGCGCTTGAGAGTCGCGCCTTTCGTACACAGTCGCGGCAGTTGTCTGCGGCGAGGCCGCAAATTTGCGAAACACCCCAGGAAGTCGAGGGCGCAAATCACTTCACGATCGTCGATTCCTTTGTCCGACCGGGGCATCCCACGCTTGAACGCGTATTGCGAATGTTCGCGTAGCACGTCATTCGCGCGCCGTGGCTGCATCCGGCGCTTTCAAGATAGCCATTCGCCGCTTTTCGCTCCGGCTTCGCGTACTCGATGACCTATAATCCTAGAATCCTCAGTTGACCGCTTATGGCTATCAA
>JAJAYN010000588.1 GCA_026786225.1 Burkholderiales bacterium
ACATCGCGTTCGGTGAATATGCCGACCGGTTGTCCCGGCGCATCGGTTGCCACCACAACAACGGAACCGATGCGGAGCGTCTTCATCTGCTTCAGTACGTCGCGAATCGGTGTATCCGGTGTGACGGTGACGGGTTTGCGGCGAACAATCGATTTCAGCGGGCTGGCCAGGCTCTGCATCGCCGAGACGCGCGACATGTACTGGCCCTGAATACGATGGCGCGATTGTGCCAGCAGATTCGCCAGGCGCAGCGTAGCGAAATCGCGAAACGGCCGCGATACATCCATCACATGCTCAAAGTCGGCAAGTGCCAGCTGATAGCAAAACGAATCCTGGGCGGCGACAAACGTGAGGACGCTGGCTCGTTGCGAGATCAATGCGCCGATGGGGAAACACTCGCCTTCGCTCAGCGTCAGCGCGGAATCCCCCGTCGAATCGGCATTGGACTCGACGCCGTGGATGCGCCCCTTCTGCACGATATACATATGCATGGCGACGCCATCGTCGGGCGAAAGCAGCATTTCGCCGGTGGCGAAATAGACCAGTGAAAGATGTCCGGCGAGATACTGCAACGTCGCGCGTTCCATCGCGTCGAAGGGCGCGTGCCGGCGCAGATCCTCGACTGTAGAAGCGATCAGCGAAGGCGCGGGTTGCATGGGTATGGCCGAAAAACGCAGAGCGCAACGATCAAAAACGAAACGCAAGTACTGGCGCGGCCCGCAGGCACAAATGCCGCCAAACGCCGCGCCAGTGCTGGAGTTTCATTGTTCTTCCCCTCTGCCATCATTGCAATTGCCGTCTGATGGCAGCGCATACTACGTCGACTGTTTCAACTGTTCGAGAATCGCCGGATTCTCCAGCGTCGAAATGTCCTGTGTGATGGCTTCGCCCTTGGCGATCGAGCGCAACAAGCGCCGCATGATTTTGCCGCTACGCGTCTTCGGCAGGTTGTCGCCAAAACGAATGTCTTTTGGCTTGGCGATTGGGCCAATTTCCTTGCCGACCCAGTCGCGCAATTCCTTGGCGATGGCCTTGGCTTCATCGCCAGTCGGCCGCGAGCCCTTCAGCACAACAAACGCGCAGACCGCTTCGCCGGTCATGTCGTCGGGACGACCGACGACCGCAGCTTCGGCTACCAATTTTGAATTCGAGACCAGCGCGGATTCGATTTCCATGGTCCCCAGGCGGTGCCCCGAAACGTTGAGCACGTCGTCGATGCGGCCCATGATGGTGAAGTAGCCGTGATCCTTGTCGCGCACGGCACCATCACCTGCGAGGTACAGTTTTCCGCCGAGCTCATCGGGGAAATAGGTTGTCTTAAAACGATCCGGATCGTTCCAGATGGTGCGCACCATCGATGGCCATGGGCGCTTAACCACCAGGATGCCACCGTTACCGTTCTCAACATCGTGGCCGACTTCATCGACGATTGCTGCCATGATGCCTGGCAAGGGCAGGGTGCAGGAGCCGGGCTTCATCGGCGTCACCCCGGGTAGCGGCGTGATCATGTGCCCGCCGGTTTCGGTCTGCCAGAACGTATCGACAATCGGGCAGCGACCACCGCCGACGTTCTCGTAATACCACATCCACGCTTCCGGGTTGATCGGCTCGCCGACCGAACCCAAGATGCGCAAGGATGTTAGATCGTAATTGCGCGGATGCGTTTTCGGATCGACTTCGCCAGCTTTGATAAGCGAGCGGATGGCGGTAGGCGCGGTGTAGAAAACGTTGACCTTGTGCTTCTGGATGGTCTCCCAGAAACGACCGGCATTCGGGTACGTTGGCACGCCTTCGAATACCACTTCGGTACCGCCCACGGACAGCGGACCATAGGCAACATACGAATGGCCCGTCACCCAGCCGATATCGGCAGTACACCAAAAGAGATCGTTCGGCTTACTGTCAAACGTCCATTTCATTGTCAGGTGCGCCCAGAGCAGATAGCCACCAGTTGAGTGCAGGATCCCTTTGGGCTTGCCGGTCGAGCCGGAGGTATAAAGAATGAACAGCGGATGCTCGGCATTCACCCATTCGGGTTCGCAGACGTCGTCGCCGCTGGCTTCCAGATCGTGCCACCAATGATCGCGCCCGGCCGTCATGCGGATGTTGCCGCCGGTGCGCTTGTAAACGACACAGGTCTTCATGTGCTCGCAACCGCCCATGCTAAGCGCTTCATCGACGATATTCTTGATCGGCAGCGCCTTGCCGCCGCGCATTTGTTCATCCGCCGTAATGACCGCAACGGCACCGGCATCGATAATCCGCTCGTTCACGGATTTTGCGGAGAACCCGCCGAACACGACGGAGTGTATTGCACCGATGCGTGCACACGCCTGCATCGCGATGACACCTTCAATCGTCATCGGCATGTAGATAATGACGCGGTCGCCCTTCTTGATGCCTTTTGCCTTGAGCGCATTGGCGAATTTGCATACCCGGCGATGCAGTTCGCGATAGGTGATTTTGGTCGATGCGCCATCATCGGCTTCGAAAATGATCGCCGTTTTCTCGGCATTGCCATTGCTGAGATTGCGGTCGAGACAGTTGTAAGAGGCGTTCAATTCGCCGTCGTGAAACCAGCGATAAAAAGGGGCCTTCGATTCATCGAGCACCGCCGTAAAAGGCTTGTGCCAAGCCAGATTTTCACGTGCCAGACGCGCCCAAAAACCCGGGTAGTCTTTTTCGGCCTCCGCGCAAAGCGCTTCATAGGCGCGCATCCCGGAAATATTCGCCGCTCTTGCCAGTGCTTCTGGCGGATTAAAAATGCGGGTTTCGTTGGATACCGATTCTATGCTCGACATTTGCTTCTCCTCGTGATGATGCGCTTGGCGTAACGCGCTTCTTGAATGCACAATTTATAGCACAACGGTTCTTTCTGCTGCCTGATTGCCATTACAGCAGCCGCAACTTACCGAAAGCTTACATCGCGCTGAAAGTCCCTCGTAAACATATCTTATGTCTTTTATAAGAGTTGTTGACGCAGCGCAGCATTCCGTGTAATTTGAGGCTGTTTTCGGTCGATCTTACTCAACCTGGCCGACGGAGAGTATCAATGAAACACGCAGCTGCCGAAGCCCTTCCCACCAGCAACGCATCCAGCGCATTGGCTCCCTCAGCCGACGTACTCGGCGACTACTGGCCGGGCATCCAGATTTATTATCCGCCGGTCAAATATGCGCCGGCGCTCGGTTTATATGAGGACCTTGAGCAGGCTTCACAACGATTCAAGAAGCATGCTTGGGGCACCACCTCGCATACGCTAATTTTTGATCTGGAGGACGGCTGCCGCCAGAAGGAAATGTCACGCGAGTTGCTCCGCCGCGAGCTGCCGAAGATGCCCAAGCGCAAAGAAGTCCAGGTGGCGGTGCGGATCAATCCATTCCGTACCGAGGAATACGAGAAGGACCTGCAAATGGTGCGCGATCTTTCTGATCATATCGACGCCGTCATGCTGGCAAAAGCCGGCGAGGCCTATGGGTCGCCTGAGATTCGCGATCTTTCCGCCGTGCTGGTCGGCCTGAACCATCGCATCACCATCCAGCCCATCATCGAGCATCCCAAATCGCTCAAAATCGCGCCCGATCTGATGCAGTACGCCACCGTCAAGCATGTCGTGTTCGGCATCCACGATTTTTCAAAAGCGATGGGCATCCAGATTACGCCGCGGCGCTGGACTGAAGAGCTGGCTTACTTCATGAACCAGGTCTTGTTCGAAGCGCGTATCGCCGGTAAGGGCGTTATCGGCGGGGTGGAAACGTTGATCGGTCAATCGACCATGCCCGAGAATTTTGTCGAGCCCAACGATGTACGGCGCTGGCTGGATCTGCATGGCGACGACGAAAGTCGTGTGGTGTACGGGCATGCCTGCGAAGAGGCCGCGATGGGCATGACCGGTAAGCAGGTCATTCATCCCTCGCATATCCATCCCTGCAAAGTGGCCTATACGCCTTCGCCTACTGATATCAAGACCAAGAGCGCGATCCTGAAAGCGGCGATTGAGGCCGATGCGCTGCTTGGTGGCGCGATCAAATTCAACGGCGAAATGCTCGATCCCCCGATGTTCGGTAAAGCACTGCAGACGCTGTTGCGCGCGCATGCGCTGCACGCATTGGCGGATGCAGATACCGAGTTTGCGATGCATGTGTTGCAAAAACTGCCGGCGCAAGTGGTGCGCGAGAACTGGCCGTACGGCGTCATCCTGTAGTTGCGCGTCAATTAGTGAAACTCCAGCACTGGAGCGGCTCTTCAGGCATAAATGCCCTGCGGTGCACGCCAAGTATAGAGTTTTGTCATTTTACTCAAACCTGACCTTACGATCTCTCATGAACGCACGCTCCCAAGCTTTCCCGCCATTTCCCGCCTGGACGTGGCAGGTCCCTGAACTGTTCAATATTGGCGTTGCCTGCACCGATGCGCATATCGGTACCGAGATCGAAGACCGGCTCGCCATGATTGTCGAAGACGACAAGCTCGGCACCGTCACTGCAACCTACGGCGAACTGGCCAGGCGCACGAGTCAATTCGCGCAGCTGCTGAGGAAGCGCGGCGTCTCGCCGGGTGACCGTGTGCTGATCCGCCTGCCCAACAGCCTTGACTACCCGACGGCGTTCCTCGGTGCGATGAAAGCTGGCTGTATTGCCGTGCCCACCTCTACGCTCTTGACCGTGGATGAAGTGCTCTATCTGGCCAAGGATTCCGGCGCCAAGGTGATGGTCATGGATCACCCAATGTGGGAGCAATTGGCACCACGTATTGCCGAAGCGCCCGAGGCGCAATTGGTGTTGCTGTCGGGCCGTGGCAAGCAACTCGACGGGATCAGCGTAACCGCGCTCGACCTCAATCCGGCGCTGGACGCGATTACGATCTGGTCGGCAGCGCATGCCACACACG
>JAJAYN010000589.1 GCA_026786225.1 Burkholderiales bacterium
AACCCGACAGCGTTTGGATCATAAGCGTCGCCTCGTCCACCGGCCACGCATGTTTATACGGGCGTTCGTGCAAAAGCGCATCGAAAACATCGGCAACGGAAGTAATGCGGCCGGCCAATGGGATTGCTTCACCGGTCAGGCCTTGCGGGTAGCCGCCGCCGGTCCAGCGTTCGTGATGCGTGAGCGCAACTTTTTCGGCCATTCGAATTTGCGGCGTTTTGCTGCGGGAAAGTAATCGCGCACCGAGCACCGTGTGGCGCTTCATTAAGTCGAATTCGGCCGGCGTCAGTTTTTCCGGTTTCAGCAGGATGTAATCGGGCACGCCCACTTTGCCGATATCGTGAAGGCGCGCGGCGATTTCAATAGTGTCCGCCTCCATGGTGGGCAGGCCCATTTCGAGCGCGATAAGGTTGGCCCATTTACCGACGCGATAGCAATGCATGCCGGTGACATCGTCACGCATTTCGGCAGCAACGGCGAGTCGCTCCAGGACTTCAACCTGTGAGTCGATCAGCTTCTTTTGTAATGTCGCCGTTTGCAGGCGGAAGTCGTTGCTGAACGTCTGCGCCTCGGTGGGTGCGGATTCCATGTTGTCGCGGTCAGCAAGCCCGAGTACCACCAGACGCTCACGCGCCTGATCGAGATTGACGCGCTCGGTCATCGCCGACAGTCGTTGCAAGTACTTGAGCGCCAGTTTCGGATGGCCTTCCTTTTCGTAAACGGTGATCAGTGCCGACATCGCGTCTTTGGCCAGGCTGCTGTCGGCACCCGCCAGCACCAGCGACTCCTTGAGTGATTGCACGGCTTGACGCAGGCGGCCATTTTCGTGATCGATCAATGCGCTGGCAATGGCCACCTTGAGACGTGCGCGTGACGATCCGGTGCTTTGCGCCTGCGTCCGTGCCGCCGCCATCTCGCGTTCGGCCGCATTCACACGACCGCGCAGCAAGTGCAGGCGCGCAAGCAATGCATGGGCGGTGCATAGTTGCGCACGTTGTGGCGCTTCATCGGTCGGGCTGACCAGCAAGACCTGGCTACCGTATTCAATGCCGCGCTCTGCCTGCTGGGTTGCAAGACAGGCTTCGGTCATATTGTTCAATGCGGCCGCCAGCGTGACAGACTCTAACGGCTGCTCCCGATGCATCGCCAGTACGATTTCACCGAGCTTTAGCGTGTCCCAATAGGCACCGTAGTCGACGAATAGTGCCGCCAGGTTGACGATGCTGCGCGCAACCGACTCCCGATTGGCGAGGGCCCTGGCGAGTTCGAGCGCACGTGCGTGCGACTCGAAGGCGTTACTGAAATCACCCAGTTCAATGCAGAGCGCGCCTTTGACTGTACAGAGCTGGCGCTTCAAATCAGAGTCTGGCAGGTCAGCAGCGACTGCTTCGGCACGCGCCATCGCGATCAGGCCATGCCTCGGCGTCGCGGCGGCGAAGCAGGCGCGCGCGATGACGATCAATGCACGGATCATGCATTCGCGTTCCGCATCGACGACCGGGCGCCGCATCAGGGATTCGCGCACGTCCAGAAAGAAGTTGAGATCGCGTGCCGGCTGCTGGTGGAAATGCGATTGTTCCAGCGACGACAAAACTTGGGGCAATGGTTGCTCGTCCAGCAACATTGGATTCAACAATTGATTGTTCATTACACTTTCCTGCACACCAAAGGGGGTATTGAGTTGTCAAACGCTGCTTTGCGCAGCACGTCCCCTAGACGCGCCAAACCTCAAAAACCGATAACGCCAGCCCCTCTTTGTGGACAAATCCATTGCGGATTTTTTGACGCGGGTCGAAGTATACCTGCAATGATCCGCAGGGGTATCCCCTGATCAGGGTTGCCAAACATGTGCCCACAAATCCAGACATCACTGTCACCGCGATGCGGCGGATCCCGCATCGAATCGATGGTGAGATTGGAATGCCTGACAGCCTTCGGGTAATCCAGCGATGCACATGCGGCTCACGTGACCGAAAAATACCCATCGTCAACCGTGCAAGGTGCTGGTAGTCAGCGCGCTGAATTACCCGAAATTATCGTGTCATCTACTGAACGTGCAGAAAAGACTATTGAGACTATTCCGTATCGGCCGATACGACTTTCGTTTTGCGGTTGTACTTGAGTGTGATCTTGTTCAAGTCGCACAGATCAAAGTCTTCCCAGGTAACTTCAGAGCCGTCATCATCAAACACCACCATCAAATCCTGTACACAACTGGCTTTGTCGGCGAATTTGAACAGGCGCGATTTATTGTTGTCCATTTTGCTGCCGCCGAGTCGGTCGCTGCCCCATTTGGTTTTATGTGCCGGAGACAGGTATACCTCGCGAAGTGCATAGCCGGTCTTGTTGACCAACGTAAAGTCCGCATCGCCTGCATTCGCCAGTGCTGATGCCGCCAACCCCGAAACAACCATTACCGCCAATCCAATCTGACGTAATTTCATTTGATTCCCTTTCAATTTTCGATTTAGCCAACCCTAGGTAGTTGCTTGATATTGCGCAGCAATTGTTGCACAAAACATGTTGGCGAAGTGGGCAAATGCCGATATCTGCCCCATGCGCTGTTACTTTTCAGCCATCGTCCACACATCGTCCCAAGGCGCAGCCAAACCCTGGCCCTCTAGTTTTTCCAACCGTTGGATAAACAGCCGCGAGGGGCCATCTTCGGGATTAAATTTCAGGCACACCGCGAACGCACCGACCGCATCATCAACATGACGAGCGCGGTAGGCCTTGAGCCCGCGTTCATAGCGCTGCGCGGGGGCGCGACGTTCGGCGCGATGTAACGGTATCTTGCGGCGGATTTGCTTGACTGGCACCGCCTTAATCAACATGTCATGGTGCAGAAGAACTCAGATACCGGGGTCCGCCTTTTTCGCTTCCAGCACTTCCCAACGCGCCAGAATGGATTCGAGTTCAACACCGATTTCGTTAACGCGCGCACCCACGGGCGTAATCAATTGTGGTGACGTGGCGTAAAAGGCCGGATCGGATAATTGCGCCTGCAACGCAGCCTGCTCTGTCTCCAGCGCCGCAATTTTCCCGGGCAGTTTTTCCAGTTCACGAACTTCATTGAAACTCATTTTGGCGCGCTTGGCCAGTGGCCGTGCAGCAACAGGTGGTGGGTCGCGTTTGACAGCGGCAGTTGACCCCGTCGCTGCATTCGCGCCGGGCCGTTGCTGCAACCAATCGTCGTAACCACCGGCATAAGCCTGCACGTGGCCATCGCCCTCAAATGCAAAGACCTGTGTGACCACGTTGTTCAGGAAGGTCCGGTCGTGGCTTACCAGCAATACGGTACCGGAATAATCCTGCAACAAGGTCTCAAGCAACTCGAGCGTCTCCATATCGAGATCGTTGGTCGGCTCGTCCAGCACGAGCAGATTGGCAGGCCGGGAAAACAACCGCGCCAATAGCAGGCGATTGCGCTCGCCGCCGGAAAGCGATTTCACTTTGGCGCGTGCGCGTTGCGGCGGAAACAGGAAGTCACCGAGGTAGCTGATCACATGCTTCCTGATTGTTTTGTTGCCCATCGGCAACTCGACGAATTCAGAGCCGGGGCTGATCACATCACCCAGCGTGGATTCTTCATCGAGGGCCTCACGGAATTGATCGAAATACGCGATTTGCAATTGCGTGCCGCGCTTGATTTGCCCTGCATCGGCTTCGATATCGCCAAGTATCAATTTCAGTAGCGTGGATTTTCCTACGCCGTTCGGCCCAACCAGCCCTACCCGGTCACCGCGCTGCACGATGCAGCCAAAATCCTTGATCACCTGCTTGTCGCCGTAGGCTTTGCTGACCCCGATGAGTTCGGCCACCAGCTTTCCCGAGCGTTCGCCTGCATCAAGCGAGAAATTCACTTTGCCTAGTTGCTCGCGGCGTGCCGCGCGATCGCGTCGCAATTGCTCCAGCCTGCGCACGCGGCCTTCGTTACGAGTGCGGCGCGCCTGCACGCCCTGGCGAATCCAGACTTCTTCTTCCTTCAATACCTTGTCGAAGCGGGCGTTTTCCTGTGACTCCGCGTGCAGCGCTTCGGTTTTGCGGCGCTGATAATCGACGAAGGATCCGGGATAGCTCACCAGCAGCCCACGGTCGAGCTCAATGATGCGCGTGGCGATGGTTTCCAGGAAACGCCGGTCATGGCTGATCACCAATACTGCGCCCGAGTAGGATGCGATGGTTTCTTCCAGCCAGGTGATGCCTTCGATGTCGAGATGGTTGGTTGGCTCGTCTAGCAGCAATAGATC
>JAJAYN010000590.1 GCA_026786225.1 Burkholderiales bacterium
CCGCCAAGGCCGTGCGAAAAAAGAATGACCGGGAATTTCAGCGCTTGCGCTTGCGTTTCCGCAGGCGCGACGACAGGGAAATAAATTTTCACCGGTACTTCACGCTTTCTGGCGGCATCCGCCCATGAGTTGAGGGACGTTTCAATGCCGTATGCACCCACGTCGGCGTAAGCAATCCGGTCATTGGATTTCATGCTCGCGCTTACGCCGGGTGCCGTCATCTCCTGCGCCGATGCGATCCGGTGTGAGGCGAAAAAGGCCAGGAGACATGAAACAACGACAATGGCAAGGTACTTCAACACCATTGGCAAAGCGCGCTTCATGTCAGATTGCCTTTTAAAAGACTGCGCATGCGATTGCTCATGGAAGCTTCCACGGAGCGCTCGCCCGCCTTACTTCTGCCTGTTCGCAGCGCGCTTGTCGTGGAAAGCTTTCCTTTCCTCCTTCGTGATGAAACCGTCCTTGTTGGTATCAATCTCGTCGAAGTGCTTGGCAATGCGCGGTAATGCGGCCGCTTCAGCGCGACTGATTTTTCCGTCGCCATCCTTGTCGGCTGCCTTGAGACGTTCGTGCATTTTTTGTGCACGATCACCCTTCTGCGGCTCTGGCGGGGTTTGCGCAAATGCGGCCGACGCACCGATACCGGCTGTGAGCAAAACGGTGACAACTGCGATAGGTACTTTTTTCATGTTGTTCTCCATTGAGATTCAATTGATAGTGCCGGGGTACTGCACTAGCCTGCAGCGAATTCAGAATCGGCATACACAGGTTAACCAATAGAACGTGCAAAGTCTTTGCTGGTTGCGTGCGCTTGGTAACCGCTTGTAACGGCTATCTGCCTTGCACTGTGCAGGTGCCAACTTTGCTAACATTTACTTACAAATAGTCTCGCCCTTTGCGAGCGGCATTGCCGCGACACCTCTAACATGTGCCCATGACAATCGCTCAATCCCCATCAAGCCCGCACCCGCATCCTCGCCACCGCATCCTCGTCGTCGACGATGACCTGCGCCTGCGCGATCTGTTGAAGCGCTACCTGACCGAGCAGGGCTTCGCGACAGACACGGTGCCGGACGGCAACGCACTTGATCGCGCATTTACGCGCAATCGCTACGACCTGGTCGTGCTCGATGTCATGCTGCCGGTTGAAGACGGATTTTCGATCTGCCGCCGCCTGCGCGGCTCGAATGCGGCCGAGGCAAATATTCCGATCATCATGCTCACCGCAAAGGGCGATGATATTGACCGTATCGGCGGCCTTGAAATCGGTGCCGACGACTATCTGTCCAAGCCGTTCAACCCTCGCGAACTGGTCGCACGTATCAACGCCGTCCTGCGCCGCCAGGCGCCGCTTCCTATGCCGGGTGCGCCGGCAGAAAGCGACAGCATGGTGCAATTCGGCGAGTTCAGCCTTAATCTGGGCACGCGCGCGCTATTGCGCGATGGCAAGCCTTTGCCCATGACCACAGGTGAATTCGGCTTGCTCAAGGTGCTGGTGGAACACGCACGTGTGCCGCTATCGCGCGACAAACTCACTGAATTGGCGCGTGGCCGTGAGCACGACTCCTTCGACCGTGCTATCGATGTGCAGGTATCACGCCTGCGAAAACTGCTCGGTGAAGATCCATCCAATCCGCGTTATGTGCAGACGGTCTGGGGTCTGGGATATGTATTTGTGCCTGACGGGCAAAAGCACGCATAAACTGCGCAAACGATTTGTCGCCCGCTGAACCTCACTTTCCGTCTCCCTTGTCTCTTATACCGAACTCCCTGCTCGCCCGTACAGCACTCGTCATCGTGCTGGCGTTGCTGGCCAGCCAGTTGGCATCGGTATTACTGTTTCGGTACTACGCGCAGACGCCACGCATGCAGTTGATCGCCATGCAATACATCGGCCACCTGAAAACAATTCGCTCGGCGCTGGAAATTATTCCGCCTGCACAGCACCGCGAATTTATTGCCAAACTGCGGGAGGAACGGAGCATCCGCGTCATCCCGCCGCAGCGCATCACCGAGGCCGTTGAACCCGCGCCGGATTCCCCCGGCATTGCCACAGCACGTGAACGACTGCGCGAGCAGTTCGGGCCGGAAGCCGATATTTACGTTTACCAACGCCCGCCTCGGCTGCAGCCATCGGCGGATGGCAAACAGATCACGCCGCCGCCCGTACTCATCACCAAGCTTCCGGTAGGCGCGTCGTATTATTGGGTGGTGTTCCCGCGCAGCCGCGTCATCGAACCGGATTACTCGATCGCCTGGATTGGCTGGGGTGTGCTGAGTGCGATCCTGTCGCTGGTTGGTGCGGTATTCCTGATGTGGCGCGTCAATCGACCGCTGGAGGCGCTGGCCACAGCAGCAGCCGCCGTTGGTCAGGGCAAGAATCCGCCACCTGTGACTGAAATGGGACCCAGTGAAGTGCGCGCCGTTGCGACCGCCTTCAATCAGATGCGCACCAACCACACGCGACTCGATCAGGAGCGCGCGACGTTCCTGGCGGGCGTATCGCATGACTTGCGCACGCCGCTTTCGCGCCTGCGGCTGGGGATCGAAATGCTGCCTACGGACCCGGTCACGCGCAACGATCTGGAAAAAGACATCACCGACATCAACGTCGTGATCGATCAGTTTCTCGATTTCGCCCGCGATGAATCCAGTGAGCCACCACAGCGCATGAACCTGACACAACTGGCGCTTGGTGCCATTGATCGCGCCGCGCGTATGCAGGTGACAGCCACGAGCGAATTGGCGGTTTTGCCCCCAATGATGCTTCGATCGGTCGCGATGCAACGCGCAATCGACAACCTGATCAATAACGCGATGCGCCACGGTGGCGGCGAAATCCTGATTCAAACGCGCCGTGATCCCGATGGCGCGAGCGTGCTAAGCGTGCTTGATCGCGGTCCGGGCATTCCGCCGGGCGAAGTGGAGCGCCTCAAGAAGGGTTTCACACGCCTCGATAGCGCGCGTAGTGGCGAATCAGGTGCCGGACTAGGGCTCGCCATTGTTGAACGCATCGCACGCATGCACGGTGCCAGGTTTGATTTGCTGCCGCGCCCTGGCGGTGGCACTGAAGCGCGGCTGACGTTTACGGGTTAGGCACTGCCTTTCCCCAAGCAGGCGGCCCGCTGCAGCAGCTAGCGAACCTGGATGCGCGACAACGGCACCACTTCATCATCTGAAGACTTGTAACCATCGTAGCTGATCAGATATTCCCGGCCCTCACGACTGCGCACCTTGGCCGGATACCAGTCACCCTTCCAGAGAACACTTATTCTCAGACGTTCCGGACCGACCCATTCGTCGTAGCTATTGTCATAGCCGGCATAAGTGACGAAGCAGGTGTTCTTACCCGCTTCAAGGATCGATGCCTTATACCAGCTGCCTTTCCACAGGACTTCCGTTTTCTTGCCGACGACGCAAAGTTCTGCAAACGCGGATGTCGATGCTACGAAGATCACCAACGCGCCGATAAGCTGTATTGATTTTCTGATTTTCATGTTTAACTCCCTGTCGAAAAATCTGTTGTACGGGACAAGCAATAGTCCCGGCCACAAATTTACCGCAATTACGAATAAGCCACATAAATCTTGCAGAACGCCATTCCACGGGCATCACGGAATGTTTTCGCCCCGAACGCCGCGCCAGTGCTTGATCTAGGCAGCTGAATGTGGGGTGGGATCAAAAAATGCGACCGCCTCGGCCTCCATTCGCGTCCGCTTCATCGGTGGCAAACTTTGCCAGATACGTTTGCCATAGGGCTTCTCCACCAGTCGCGGATCACAGATCATCAACACGCCACGATCAGTTTCGTCGCGGATCAGGCGACCCGCACCCTGCTTGAGCGCGATCGCAGCGTGCGGCACCTGGTATTGCATAAAGGCATTGCCCCCAGCCTGGTTGATGGCGTCGATACGCGCCGCGAGCACCGGGTCGTCAGGCGGCGCGAATGGCAGCTTGTCGATCACCACAAGTGATAGCGCCTCGCCCTTGACGTCGACAC
>JAJAYN010000591.1 GCA_026786225.1 Burkholderiales bacterium
AACCACAACAGCGAGGCACCGATCATGGTCATGGTCAGGCTATGCGGCGTCAGCGCTTCTTTGCCAAAGCCAATACGCTTACCGAGGAAATAGGCAGCAACCAGGCCGGCAACACCAGCGTTGATATGCACCACGGTACCACCGGCAAAATCAAGCGCACCCAACTGCCAGAGATATCCGGCTTTTGCATTCAAGCCATCGACAAGTTTGGGATCAGTGTAAGCATCCGGTCCCATCCAGAACCACACCATGTGCGCCATTGGCAGGTACGCGAACGTGAACCACAGCACCATGAACAGCAGTACGGCGGAAAACTTCATGCGTTCAGCAACTGATCCCAGGATCAGGCAGCAGGTGATGGCTGCAAACGTACACTGGAACGCGGCGAACAGCATTTCGGGAATCACCACACCTTTGCTGAATGTTGCTGCCATCGCGAATTCGCCTTTGGCAACATCAGCAATACCTTTGAAGAACAGGCGATCCGTTCCGCCAAAGAACGCATTCCCCTCCGTAAACGCAAAGCTATAGCCGTAAACGACCCACAGCACTGAGATCAACGAGAACGTGACGAATACCTGCATTAACACCGACAGCATGTTTTTTGAGCGAACGAGTCCGCCGTAGAACAACGCCAATGCAGGCACACTCATCAACAGCACGAGAGCCGTACACACCAGCATCCATGCGACGTCGCCTTTGTTCGGCACTGGTGGCGCAGGTGCCGCAGCCGGGGCTGCAGTTGTAGCCGCTGCGGCCGGAGCTGAAACAGCTGGCACTGCGCCAGGCGTCGCGGCGGGGGCCGCAGTGGTTGCGGGTGCAGCAGCAGGCGCCGCTGCTGGTGGGGTTGTAGCGGCAGCAGGTGCGGCGGCGGCGGGCTTCGCAGCCACCGGGGCAGGATCAGCCTTCTTGTCTTGCGCTTCAACTGCGCCAGCCAACAGCAGGCTGCTTGTGAATGCAAGTGAGGTAAGTAGTCGTTTCATTTTGGTAGGCTCCCGGGCTTAAAGTGCGTCCGCGCCGGTTTCACCGGTGCGAATGCGAACGACCTGCTCAAGGCTGAAGACAAAAATCTTGCCGTCGCCAATCTTGCCGGTGTTCGCGGATTTTTCGATGGCTTCGATGACTTGCTCGACCAATTCGTCCTTGATTGCCGCCTCAATTTTTACCTTGGGCAGGAAATCAACCACGTACTCAGCGCCGCGATAGAGCTCCGTATGACCTTTTTGACGTCCAAAGCCTTTGACTTCCGTGACGGTAATGCCCTGTACGCCGATGGCGGAGAGGGCTTCGCGCACTTCGTCAAGCTTGAAAGGCTTGATGATTGCTGTGACCAGTTTCATGGGTTGCTCCCGTTAAACAGAAATTTACGTTCGATCTTGTTGCACTTGCCGACCCGCTTTATTCATCCGGAACGATGCTGTCTCCATTCATCGTTCCGCATTTCTCACCGTGCCGGTTCATTAGAAGCTCTTGGAAACGAATGCCACCAGTCGACCCTTGCTCCAGTCGCGACCTTTGACGGTGTAATTGACCGCTTTGGCATCCGTGTCCTTGAAATAGCCGCCCGCTGTCCAGCCATCGCCAAGATCGTAGGAGCCACCGACCTTGTAGACGGTGTAGGTTAGTTCGCGGTCGTTGTTGAAGCCTTCAAACGAACCCTTGTATTTTTGCTTGGCGATCTGCGCCATGACGGTGAGTTTCGGGATGATCTCTTGCGAGTAATTGAGCTCAAGGAAAGATGTTCCCTTGCTGATGGGAATGCCAAACGTGCCGCCGGTGGAGTACGAGTACTTCACGTTGAAGTAGCTGTAAGTCGCGCCCACATAGACTTCATTGGTGTTCGGTTTTGGAAATTTTGGCAATGCAGTAGCGCCCGGATAATCGTAATGAAGGAATCCCACATCAAGTGTCACATCCTTGACTATTTCGTATTTGTAACCGCCAAAGAGGTCAATTTCCACTGCGGATGAATCTTTGATGAGGCCCAGATCTTTGTAGTCCTTTAGCCATTTGATATTGGTCAGGAATGCACCGAGGTAGAAACCACTGGAATGTGAGTAATCAAGATTCAATTGCAGTGCGGGCTTTTCGGATGTCTGTGAAATACCGCGGTATTCGTACTCTGAATAGAGCGATATTTTTGGTACGAAGGTATGCTCGGGCGTTGGCGCTTCTGCCGCGGCGGGAGCCGGGGTTTGCGCAAAGACTTGCGTTGCGGCCATTGGTAAACACAACAAGCCAACCAGTGCGGCGGGAACCAGGTGAGGAGCGATTCTTTTCATTGCAGGGCCTCTGAAGTATTGACGGAAAATTACATCAACAATCTATGAGCAGGTTGCATGCCACACTTTCGTTTCGCATAACACGCTGATTTTCAACACAATTGCTGCATCGCAACAACCGGGCGCACCGAATTAGCGCGCGACATTCAGGGTGCGCACTCTGTTGGCGCGCGGCTCGGGGGGATGCAATGTCAGCGCTCGGTTAGAATGAGCAATCAAAACGCGTTTTGCGTTAACGCCCCCAATATCCTCGTGACCAAAGCCTCCGCTGCGCTAGATGCGCTTAATCAACTTGCCGCCAAACTCGATTCGGCCATCAGGAATTCGCCAGTCAGCGAACTCGAAAAGAACGCGCGCCAGCATTTCATATCGCAACTCGCCAAGCATGGCCTCGTGACGCGCGAAGAATACGAGGGTCAAGTGGCATTGCTGGAGAGAGCGCGAAAGAAATTGAACGAGCTGCAAAACAAGATTGCGCTTCTCGAAGCAGACCGCGGCAAGTAATTAAATGTCCCTCGCTGTTCTCTATTCGCGCGCGCTGACTGGCATGGAGGCGCCGCTGGTGACTGTGGAAGTGCATCTGGCTAATGGCTTGCCAAACTTCACCATCGTTGGGCTGCCCGAGGCCGAGGTCAAGGAAAGCAAGGACCGCGTGCGTGCGGCATTGCTCAATGCGCGTTTCGAATTTCCCGCTAGACGCATTACCGTAAATTTGGCACCAGCCGACTTGCCTAAAGAAAGCGGGCGCTTCGATTTACCCATTGCCATCGGCATTTTGGTGGCCAGCGGTCAGATACCCGGCGAAAAACTGAAGCGTTATGAATTTGCGGGCGAACTCGCGTTGACCGGCGATCTTCGGTCAATCGGAGGCGCGCTTGCCATGACGTTCAAGGCGCATGGGGATGGCCGCGCATTCATTCTGCCCCTCACGTCCGCCAGTGAAGCCGCGCTCGTCACCGACGCGACTGTACTCGGTGCCAAAAGCTTGCTGCAAGTCTGCGCGCATCTGGCGGGCACGGACAATATGGCGCCCTATGTCCCAGTGGTTGAGTCGACGCCGGGAATTTCATGTTATCCGGACATGGCAGAAGTAAAAGGTCAGGCGCATGCCAAGCGGGCACTGGAGATTGCAGCGGCAGGCAGGCACAGTGTGTTGATGATCGGTCCGCCGGGTACCGGCAAAACCATGCTTGCTTCCCGATTCCCCGGCATCCTTCCAGAAATGACGGATGCAGAAGCACTCGAGGCGGCAGCCGTGCAGAGTCTCACGAGCGGCGGTTTCAAGGTCACGCAATGGAAGCGGCGCAACTTCCGTTCACCGCACCACACGGCGAGCGGCGTTGCCCTGGTTGGCGGCGGGAGTAACCCAAAGCCCGGCGAGATTTCTCTGGCACATCACGGCGTACTGTTTCTCGATGAGCTGCCCGAGTTCGACCGCAGCGTACTGGAGGTGTTGCGCGAACCGCTGGAGTCCGGGCGCATTACGATTTCGCGGGCTGCACGGCAGGCAGATTTCCCTGCTGAATTTCAGCTTATCGCCGCGATGAATCCCTGTCCTTGCGGCTATCTTGGGCATTACATGAACAAATGCCGATGTACGCCGGATCAGGTCGCTCGCTACCGCAACAAGATCTCCGGACCATTACTTGATCGTATCGACATCCAGATTGAAGTGCCGGCGTTGCCACATTTGGAGTTGGTAAAAGCGGGTAACGGCGAAACCAGCGACGTTATTTGCGGGCGTGTAAACGTTGCCTACCAGGCGCAACTCAAGCGCCAGGGAAAGCCCAATGCCAAGTTGTCGCCGAAGGAAATCGACATTCAGTGCAAACCCAACGAAGCGGGCGAGGCGTTGCTCAAAAATGCAATACAGCGCATGGGCTTGTCGGCGCGCGCATACCATCGCGTGTTAAAACTCGCCCGGACCATCGCGGATTTGGCCGGCAGCACTGAGATTGCCACCGCGCATATCGCTGAGGCAATTCAATACCGGAAAATGGATAAGGGACATGGGTAGTTGCGAGCCAGCGTGTTTGCGCAAGACGCACGAAACACCAGCATCGGTGCGGCAGACAGGCCAAAATTGCTCCGGAAGCCCCGCCAACGCTTGATCTTCAAATTTCGCCATGACTAAGAACCACGTCCACCACCAAACGCCGCGCTGGCTGCTCGCCTTGCTGCTGGCGGCGTTGGCCACCATTGGCCCGTTCGCAGTGGATACCTATATGCCAGCGTTTGGCGGCATGTCGCAGGATCTGCATGCCACGACACTGGAGATGCAGCAGACGCTGTCGGTTTATCTGGCAGCGTTCGCATTCATGTTTTTGTTTCACGGTGCGCTCTCGGATAGCTATGGCAGAAAACCCGTCATTCTCGTCGGCTTAAGCATATTTGCGATAGCGTCGGTCGGCTGTGCACTTTCACAGAGTGTCGGTCAGCTGATTTTATTCCGTGCGTTGCAAGGTGCTTCGGTTGGTGCCGGTATGGTGGTGGGCCGCGCCATGATCCGCGATCTGTTCGACGACACAGAAGCGCAAAAACTGATGTCGATGGTGACGATGTGGTTCGGCCTCGCGCCGGCCATCGCGCCGATTCTGGGCGGGCACTTGTACGTCTGGTTTGGCTGGCAATCGATTTTCTGGTTCATGGCGATCTTTACGCTGATCCTGATCGTCATGAGCCACTATGGATTTCATGAGACCCTGCCCGAAGAAAAGCGGCATTCGTTTCGCCCGCGTCCGTTATTGCTAGGCTACCGTGAAGTTGGCGCATCGCCGAAGTTTCTTTTGCTCTCACTCGCCGTCGGGCTCAATTTCAACGGCTTCTTTCTTTACATTCTTTCTGCACCCGTATTCTTGCCTGAGCACTTAAAGTTGGGGCCGCAGGAATACGCTTGGCTATTTTTGCCCGGCATCGCCGGAATCATGACGGGCGCGTTTCTCTCGGGGCGTGCAGCCGGAAAACTGAAGCCGGAACAGACGGTGGCACGCGCCTATTACTTCATGTGCAGCGCGGCTTTAGTGAATCTCGCCTACAACCTCTTTCTGCCACCGCAGCTGCCGTGGGCGATCATCCCCATCTTTTTCTATTCGCTCGGCAGCGCAATGGCGATGCCAACCATTTCACTGCGAATCCTGGATCTGTTCCCGACACGACGTGGCATGGCAGCCTCGTTAATGGGTTTTGTCTCTGGCATCGTTAACACTTTGGTTGCAGGTGTCGTCTCGCCAGCGGTGTCGTTTTCACCAAAGTGGCTCGCCGTGGCGATGGCCTGCATTCTTGGATCGGGGTTGCTTTGCTGGATGGGCTATTTGCGACTAGCCCGCGCACCGCACCACAAAATCTAGCGGCTTTGACGGCAATAGGTCTCGCGCGTGAAAAGCAATAACAGCACCGCAATGACACCCCAAATCAGCATCAAGGAAAAGCCTTGCTGATATGACGCAAGGTCGAACAAACGTTTGCCATCAATGATCGTGCCGCTCCAGGTGCGGTCGAGAATGAGTCCCACCAGCGGCTGCATATACATCGGCCCCTGAATCACGCCCATATTGGTGATGCCCGATACCGTGCCGGCCAGTCGCGCCGGGGCGGATTCCTTGGCGAATGCAAAGCTCAAGATAAAGGAGGCACCGAAAAATCCAATGCTTAACATGAGCGCCACCAGCGCCGCGTACGGCAGCTTTGGCACGTAAACCAGTGTTGCCCACAAGGCCAGGCTGATGGTCAGCCCAGCGATGTAGAGCGGTTTGCGGCGACCGATGCGGTCAGACAATGCACCGTAGCTCAAACTGCCAATAGCCCAAGCGACCATCATTGTCGAACAGAGCCCAGCCGCATTTGTCGCAGTAAGGCCGTAGTGCGTGGTCAGAAATGGCACACCCCATAAGCCGGCGAACGTAAGGATGATCGAACTTGGCGCGCCGGCGATGAAAAATAAAAGAATGACATTGCGGTTATGCAGCGCTTCTTTGAGACCTGCAAAAACACCGATGCCGGGTTCTGCAATCTGCGTCGCGGGTGGCTCATGATCCGCATAACTCTTATAGCCGTGCGTAACCGGGTCGTCTTTCACCATGAGCCACGTAATCACGCCAATTAACAGTGTTACTGCAGCACTTGCCCACATCATGGCGCGCCAGCCAAATTCATCCACCATGATTCTGAGCGGTGCGCCGGCAAACACCGCACCTAACACACCGACAGCAAGCGCCATCCCCGAAGCCAGCGCAAATTGCCTTGCAGGCATCCAGTGGCTTGCGAGTTTCAGCATCGACACAAATGCCACGCCCACCGAGCCGCCAATCAACAAGCGGCCAAAGTTCGCGGTCCACGTATCCAAGGCCATGGCGAACACCGCCGTGCCAATGCCTGCGATACCCGCGCCGACGGTCAACAGCACACGCGGACCGAAGCGATCTGCCAGCAAGCCAGTCGGAATTTGCATCGCGACATAGCTGTAAAAGTAGAACGCCGAAAGATTACCGAGCGCGGCGGCCGTCAAGCCAAACGCTTGTGACAGCTCGACCGTTAGGACGGCGGGGGCGACGCGTTGATAAAAACCGATGAAATAGAGTGCGGCGCCTAGACCCCACATGGCCCATGCGAGAACCGCTGGCGGAAAGGCAGTGGGTAGGTGCGGCACGCTACGCGGTGGCATTTGCCAACCGGCGCTCGCGAATATATAGAAATGCGGGCAACGCAAACGAGAGGCCAATGAAAATATTTGCAACGATCAGGAGCCACCAATGGCGAATGGCCAGTCGGCGTGACTCCGCCATCAGAAACGGCCAAAACACTAGGCAGGAAATCGTGAAGTCAGCCAGTGTCGCCGCCGCGATTGGATTCCCCCATGCGAGCGATAGGGCGGACGATGACCCTGGTACGGCCTCCAGATAGCTAAAGTAAGTCGCGTACGGCACGATGGCACCAATGATGGCGGCGACGAGATAGAAATTTTTCATTGCGGAAGGATACCGCGATTGCACGGGCCATTCACGACGCAGCGACATCGATATCGATGCACTGCACCGAAACGACTACGGCTCAGCCTGCATAAGCGCTTTTGCTCTCGTATGACCTTGCTTGGCTGCGAGTGCGAGAAACTCATTGGCTAACGCTTCGTCCTGCGCGCCGCCGCGCCCGCTCGCATACAGTTCCGATAGTCTGAATTGCCCATGCGGGTTGCCCAGCTTGGCAGAACGCGCGTAAGTTTCCCGCGCTTTGACCAAGTCCACATCGACACCTTTGCCTTCTTCGTACAGTGAACCCAGCAAGGCGATGGAGACTGGATCATTTTGCTCCGCGCCAAACGAACACCATTGCACTGCATCACCTCCACTCAATGCAATTCCATCGACACCGTACCCATGGCCAAGACACAACTGGCGAATGCTCTTGACGACGCCAACGCCAGCGGTCGCCTTGAGGTCTGCGTAACGTGCGTCGTTCGCAGTCAGCATCGTCAACGCGGTTTCCATCGGTTCTTCATAAATGAAGACTTCCGTCCCCACGGAAACCAGATCGAACAGCCCAACAATTTCTGAAGATCGCATCCGAATACAACCGCCGCTAGCGGGCTTTCCCAGCATATTTTCGCTGGGCGAGCCATGTATATAAATGAGTCGATCAAACATCGCCCAGTTTTCGTATGTCAAGCCGCGCAAACGCAAAATTCGTGTCGCCATATCCGCGCGCCCGGGTGTATTTGCGGCGACAATTTCGTCGGTCGGCAATCGATCGACGAAGACAGTGCCGACGGCAACGCCCGCGCCAATTTTTTCGCCAATCGCATGCCGACCTCGCGGTGTGCCGTACGAATTAGGCTGCTCGCTAACGCCTAACGCGGCCGTTGATACGAGATAGTCGGCCACGCTCGCAGTGCCGTCCAACAGCTTCATTCGCTGATCGTGAACTGAAATGACGAGCCGGGTTGACGCGGCGCTAGCCGTCGACTTCGGGGACGTGGCACCGCCGTTTTGGAGGCCGGCACAAGCCCCCAGAT
>JAJAYN010000592.1 GCA_026786225.1 Burkholderiales bacterium
CTTCAGGCCTTCGGCCATGGTCTCGCCATCCGAGTACGTGGCACCATCGATCAGCGCCACGACGTGACCGCGAAACGCGAGTTGCTGGTTGGCAAACAACATATCGGATTGGCGCGATTGCCAAAAGTGCCAGGCGCGACGTTGTAATTTTTCGATGATCCACGAGTCGATATTGCCACCGCGATTGTGGCGTAAATCGATGATCAATCCGTCGCGCTGGAACACCGGATAGAACTCACGCGCCCAGCGCGCAATATCGGCAGCACCCATGGCCTGCAGATGCACATAACCGATACGATTGCCGCTGGCTTTTTCAGCACGGCTGCTGCGCTCCTGCTCCCACGTCAGGTAGCGTAGGTCACGGTCCGCACGCGCAGTGATTGGCGTGACGATCACCTCGCGGGATTTGACACCCGTGCGACTCACACCGAGCAAAACCTGCTTGCCGGCCTGATTGCGCAGCAGTTCACCGACACTCATCATCGCGTTCACGCCTACGCCGTTCACCGTCGTGATGATATCGCCCACTTTGATGTTCACCTCCGGCCTCGCCAGCGGACTGCGCTCTTCCAGCAGTTCTGGATCGCCACCATAGTGGCGCGCCACGCGAAATCCTTCTGCCGTCTTGACGAGTTCCGCACCCAGGCCTGCGACGTCGACCGTGTCCTCGCCCTTGCGCAAATCTGCCGCGCCAACCTGGCTGTGCAGTGCCACCGCTTCGGCCGACATTTGCGCGATCACATCGTTGACTTCCGACCGGTCCGTTACGCGGGCCATCAGCGGCTCGTATCGCGCACGCGCCTTAAGCCAATCTGCGCCATGCATATTCTTGTCAAAGAAGTAGTCGCGATGCATGCGCCAGGCATCGACAAACATCTGCCTCCATTCCTCGCGCGGGTTGATCGGTATCGACCAGTCACGCAGGTTTATGGCGAATTTGACGTGCTCAGGCACTGGCGGTGCGGACTTGCCCACATCGAACATGAATAGATCGTTGGCCTTCCTGACGAGCAGTTTTTTACGATCCTGCGTGAGCTCATAGCTGCGTATCTCATCAAAAAATAGCTCGACGGTCGGCGGTAGCGGATTCGGCGCCTCAATGGCCATCGACCTGAGAGAGAGCTTGCGTTCCACGGTCGTTTCGATTGCGACGAAGTAAAGCCGTTTGCCGTCGGTCGCGAGCCGGCGGTAGTTGCCCGCCGGCGTGGGCACTTCGTACAGGCGCTCAGTCAGGCCCGCCAACACCAGTGGGGAGGGTTTCGGCGATGGCTTGTTGTTTTCCTTGCCATCACGCTTTTCGTCCGCTTTGGTGTCGGTGTCGTTTTTTATCTCTCCCTTGCTGTCTGTCTTGCCGTCTGCGGCAGGTGTCGACATTGGCGGCTCGGGCTTCTTGTCCAGTTCAGGTTTCTGCAATTCATCTTTTGGCAGAAACGGCCACCGCGCCTGAGGGTCCAAAGCAAGTCCGTAAATCCTGGTTTGACGATCAAAGAATGGTTCCGGATTGCGTTGACCCCAGGGACTGGTGACGACGCTACGCAGACTTCGGTCACCGAGGAAGAAAAGCCACTTCCCATCGGGACTGAATGCGGCATCGCGTGCGTCGTAACGGTTGCTGGTCAGCTGGGTGATTTTGCCTGTGGCGATTTCAAGCAAATGCAGGCTCTCGAACTGGTTCTCGGCGCTCTTGTTAAAAACGATCCAGCGACTGTCGGGCGACCAGTCGACCGCTTCATAGGCATCGACCTTGCTGCGGTCGATCAGTTTGTCGGCGCCGCTGGCGAGATTGAGTAGATAGAGGTGTCGATCCTTGTCAAAGTGCGCGACCCATTTGCCGTCCGGCGAGGGAAAGGCCTTGTACCGCAATACAGTTGCCTTGAACGTCAATTGCCGCGCTTCACCGACACCGTTGGCGGGGAAACGCCATAGCTCCACTTCACCGGATTTATCGGCAAACGTGAATAGCGATTTGCCATCGTGCGAGAACACCCCCTCACGTGCACGCACGTCCGACGTGCGCGTTACTTCCACACGACGGCCGTTTCCAACCGGCATCACAAAGACCTGACCACGCGCGGTGATCGCCACACGGTCCCCGGTTGGCGAAGGCGCAATCGCGGAGACAAAGTCCCAGGGATTCTTTACCCAGCGCGTGCGGGTATGTTCGAAATCCGACTGCAAGCTGATTGAGAGTCTGGTGTCGACGTTACTCGTCGTGTCGAGCACATGAATATCCGCGCCGCGCTGATAGGCGATACGCTTGCCGTCCGCAGAGATGGATGCACCACGGACATCAAACTCTGTATGGCGCGTGTGCTGCTTCAGATCTCGACCCTCGCTACTCATTGACCAGATATTGAGCGTACCGTCGCGGTCTGAAATGAAGTACACCCGGTCATTTCCGCATAACGGCTGGCGACTGGTGCCCGCATGATCGGCTGTCAAGGGCGCAGCCTCTTTCAAGCCGTCGAATCGCCATATTTTTTGCGCCAGGCCACCCTGATAGCGCTTGACGTTATCGCTTATGGGCTCCTGTCTGGCGAAAAACAGGCTGCTACCGAGATAACAGCCTTCGGCCGCCTGATGCAGCGGGATTGGCGTCGACACGCGGCTCACAGGGTCAATGGTATAGAGCCTTGTATCGGGCTTGCCCGAATAACGCGGGGTGCTGTAAAGCACCTTGCCCTCGGGCGTCCAGCCTTGCACAGTCGCGATGTCGCCATCGAAAGTCAGCCGCGTTGGCGCACCACCCGTGACAGGCATCAGGTAGACCTCAGCGGGCCCCTCGTAACGGGCGGTAAACGCAATCCACTTACCGTCGTGTGAAATGGCCGGGCTGGATTCCGCCGCAAGATTCGTGGTCAGTCGCTGTGCAGCACCGCCGACCAGTGCGGTCCGCCAGAGATCGCCTTCGGCCACAAACACGATGCTGTCGTTTGAAATCGCCGGTTGCCGGTAGTAGCCCTCGGCGGCGTGGCCGGTGGCCAACGTTGCAGAAAATAGCGCGGCCAACGCCAGAAAATTGCGGGCAAATCGATTCATTACACGAGGCTCCACATTGCTCAAATAAGGCGGAATATTAACCCTTTATGGCCCGCCGAAGGTGGTGGCCAAGTGCTGACCCAACTCAACGAAGTTTGTGGCAGGGACAACGGTGATTCTGGTTTGCTTGCCGCGGATTCTTAAGTGCCCCGACAATAATGCGGCAATTCAATAATGTGTCGGAATCGGCCAGGTGCGGACTAAAGTGAGTCGACTTTGCACGTAGCTTCACAGCCCATTGCACTGCGGACGCGCTATTGTTTTATCCAAACACTTTTGGGTTGCGCAAAATAGTAGTGACAGAGACCACGCGTAGCGGCCCGGCTCACTGGCAGCACTAATTCTGCTATCTTCGACAAATGGTTCCTGACGCAATCGATTTGAAACAAGTTCGGCGCGCACTGGTGGTGAAATTGCGCCACCACGGCGACGTATTGCTTACCTCACCGGTCATCCAGGTACTGAAAAATCACGCACCGCATATCGATGTCGATGCGCTGGTCTATCTGGACACGCGCGAAATGCTGAGCGAACATCCGGCGATCAGCCAGGTGCACTGCATCGACCGCGAATGGAAACGACAAGGGATATTTCGCCAAGGCGCAGCGGAATTGAAGTTGCTAAGCGCTTTGCGGGCGCGACATTACGACCTGTTGATCCACCTAACCGAGCATCCGCGCGGTGCCTGGCTGACCCGTCTGCTGGCACCGCGCTATTCGGTCGCGCAGCGCGCGCAGGGCATCAACGAGGGCCGCGATTCCTACCTGTGGAAAACCAGTTTCACGCACACCTTCCCTTCGCCACGTGCGACCTTTCGCCATACGGTGGAAACCAATCTGGATGCGCTGCGTCGGTTGGGCATTTATCCGACTGAGCCCGAAAAAAAACTGGTGCTCATTCCGGGTGAGGCCGCGGAGAAGAAAGTGCGGGCGCTGATGGATCTGCACGGTATCGAACACAAGCGCTTCATTCACATTCATCCGACATCGCGCTGGTTTTTCAAAACATGGCCGTCAAAAAATTTTGCCGAACTCATTCTCGAACTAGGCAGGAGCGGTCAACGCGTCGTACTCACCGCCGCGCCTGCGCCGGACGAACGCAACATGATTGCAGAGATCAAGAGTTTGCTTAAAGCGCCCGTGATCGATCTGACTGGATCGTTGTCGTTGAAAGAACTCGCAGCACTTACGGGCCACGCCCGTGCTTTTGTCGGCGTTGATTCCGCGCCCATGCATATGGCCGCAGCCATGCAGACGCCGACCGTAGCCCTGTTCGGGCCATCGGGTGAAGCCCACTGGGGGCCGTGGGGGGTGGTGCATCGCATTGTGGCCTCGACCGAGGCGCGTCATAGTTGCCGGCCGTGCGGGAACGATGGCTGTGGCGGCTCAAAGGTGAGCGAGTGTTTGACGCAGTTGCCGGTGGCACGGGTGACGGCGGCGTTGAATGAATTGCTGGCGATGTCGTGAGGGTTATCCCGATTGCGAGTCCGTCGGCGGCCAATGGGTATTTAGATGTTACGCAATCCCGATCGCTGGCAACCCCGGCAATGTCGATGGCGCACCCCGCAGCGCGGCACGCACTGCATCCCATACTGAATCGACGCTGATCTCCCTCATCGGGATATCGCTCGTCGCGTT
Organism: Burkholderiales bacterium; assembly: GCA_026786225.1. Classification (GTDB taxonomy): domain Bacteria; phylum Pseudomonadota; class Gammaproteobacteria; order Burkholderiales; family Usitatibacteraceae; genus UKL13-2. The sequence continues at coordinate 4,677 of JAJAYN010000592.1, forward strand.
CGGCCCGGATCGCGGATGATCGATCACATAAAGCGCGGGGGCTTCGAGGGGTTTGTAGATCCCGCTGGGCAGCGCGGGGTGATATAGCACCACCATTGGTTTGCCAAGTGCGCCAAACAAATGCGTGGGTCCGGTATCGACGCCGATGTAGAGATCCGTGCAGGACATCATCGCGACCGTTTCCCGCAGACTACATTGTCCGGCGTAACTCTTGGCTTTACCGGAAAGTGCGGCGGTCAGTGTTGCGA
>JAJAYN010000593.1 GCA_026786225.1 Burkholderiales bacterium
AATTCCGCTGCGCCCATCGCACCCCAGGAGATACCGTAGCGCGCCTTGTTCAGACAGCCGAATGGTCCCTTCAGACCCTTTACATTTGGCAGCAGATTTTCATCCGGTACAAACACGTCGTCCATGACAATTTCGCCCGTCACCGATGCGCGCAGGGAAAATTTGCCTTCGATCTTCGGTGCCGACAAACCCTTCATGCCTTTTTCAAGCACGAAGCCGCGGATTGTGTCGCCGTCAGCGGTATCTTTTGCCCAGACCACAAACACGTCGGCAATCGGCGAATTGGTGATCCACATCTTTGCGCCGTGTAACTGATAGCCGCCCGCCACCTTTTTGGCGCGGGTTTCCATCGAAGAAGGGTCTGAGCCTGCGTTCGGCTCAGTCAGCCCGAAACAGCCAACCAATTCGCCCGTCGCCAGCTTCGGCAGCCATTTTTCACGCTGCGCCTCAGTACCGTAGGCGTAAATGGGATGCATCACCAACGACGATTGCACGCTCATTGCCGAACGATACCCCGAGTCCACGCGTTCCACTTCACGCGCGATCAGGCCATAGGCAACGTGGTTAACACCTGCGCAGCCATAACCGTCGATGGTCGAGCCGAGAAAACCGAGGGCACCCATCTCATTCATGATCTCGCGATCAAATTTTTCGTGGCGGTTCGCCATCAATACGCGCGGCAATAGTTGTTCCTGGCAATACGCGTGCGCCGAGTCGCGAATCATGCGCTCTTCATCGGAGAGCTGGTCGTCGAGAAGAAAGGCATCGTCCCATTTGAATTGGGCCTTGATATCGTTCGGTTTCATGGCTTGGCTTGGTTAGGCTGGAAGGTGTCTATTTTACGCCGAAGGGCCAAATCTGCTGCTGCTGGCGACCTGCATTATTGGCGCGCCAACTTCCAAGATCTAGGGCGGGACGTTTGTCAGGCGTCTCCTTAGAGCGTCGAGTTAGACAGCTTGTGGCCACTTAATTTGAACTTTTCGATTGTGGGCAAGACTGGTTCAATGCCGACTAACGACTAAGTTGAGCGGCGAGCTGCTTTTGCGCGTCCGCTCGAACGCGAGGTTAGGCATGCATCAACGGCCTCGCGGACGGTGTGATTTAGCATATCAGCCAAAGTTACACCTTGCGCAAACTGCTTCAATGCGTCATTCATCAGTGTTTGATAACTTCCGCCGAGCAACTCCGCACGGGCACGGAACACAGCGAGAACGCTACTATCCACCCGCATCGTGATGCGCGATTTTACGCCAGCCATAGCTTGAAGTCGCTGCAATTGTGTCGTCAGTGCAACCGGCTGAGCGTTCGCAAAGTCCAGATTTTTGAATTTCTCGTACATCTTGTCAGAATTGTTTTTCATAGCGCTTCCGTTGGGGTGAGTTCGCCTTCCATGCCGAAATAATCCGAATTGTCTGACCACGAAAAGTATGCACAACAACCAGGAGTCGGGCTTTTCCACCCAATCCCAACGTTACGAATCGGCGCTCTCCGCGAGCGTCACGATCTTCGTGTGTTAGCGCATATGGATCAAATAGAACTGGCGTAGCCTCTTCAAAAGTAACGCCACCATGATTTCCAGAATTGACCGCTGCCTTTTCGGGATCCCAGACAATTTCCATATCACAATTGTATGCACAATAGTGCGCACATGCAACTAATGCTTAACGTCCGAGTTGTGGGGCGGCGCAGCCGTCCCGCACGAGCGACGAGTTATGCGGCATGCTCAAGAGGAACTTCCCAGCCGGGGAAGACGAGTACGGCAGGATGGCAATTGAGTGCTCGCGCGAAAGTCTTAGCACGCTCGACGCCCAGATTGACCCGGCCGTTCTCAATAGCCGAGATGGTCGCTTGTGGGATGCCTGTGAGTTCGGAAAGTTGGCTTTGGCTCAGCTCTTGGAGTTCGCGAAGTATGCGCACGGACTCACCAACTGAAACCTCAATTCGTTCTTTCGCCGGACGAAAATTTTTCATATCATGACTTCCTATAATCGTGGGCGGTAACTTGAACAACCTGGATCTGAAACACTCTCGCAATTACTTGGTAGATCACCCGCCACTGAATTCCAAGACGCGAAGAGCGATGGCCTTTCCATTCTCCAGACAATGCCTCATCGTGAAATCCCTTGATGGCCCGTAGGCCTTGTGGTCCCGAGATTCTGGCAATGTCCTTCCATTTCTCGTAACGCTTCAGGACCTCGATGGGGACAGCACTCGAAAGTTGCTTGTCGACGCGCCGGTGCTCTTCAATTTGCCACATGTCACATTATGGATATACCACAAATGGTATGTCAAGCGCCGTGATTGTTTCCTGACGCATAACGTTGGCACTGTCCGGCACGCAACCCGTGCCGCGCAGCGGCTGCCTTTGGTTGCGCGTCCGCGCCGAGCAACCTGTTATGCCACACGGGTAACCAGCAAGTACGTTCGAGGCTTCAGTGTCAAAAGCGATTCCTCAAACGATGGCAACAAAGGCAGCAGGGCGGCCAGCTCGTTTGATACTGCATCCAACACGACCACCGCTACCGGCAGCGTAATCAGGTTCTGCTGATACGGTAGATTTTTGTCTACAGTGACAAACACGTCAAATTCGTTGGCCGCGAGCGCGAGCAATTTACCGTTCTTTACCCCAGACCAACCCATCTCGACGACCGTTCGAACGTCGTGGCTCAGCAACGAGCGACGGAACTTTACGGGTATTGACTCGTCAAGGAGTAACCGCATCGGCAGACAGGCGCTCTCTTGCCGCCTCAAGTACAGCTATTGCCTTTTCTCGGGATACTGAGGGAAAATCTTCGAGAAAATCTTCGAGAGAGGATGCGCCTTCTAAGTAGTCAAATAGGTTCTTGACGAGAACACGAGTACCCGTGAAACAAAGCGCTCCGCTCATTATTTCCTGGTTGCGACTGACGAGAGATGTATCCATGATGCCCTCCTATACGAGCAGTTTACTCGCTACCAAGCGAACTGCTCGATTCAAGTGGGGCATAACGACTAAGGCAAAGGGCGGCGCGCTTTTTCGCCGTCCCAGCGACCAAAGGGAGCGATCTTGACCGCAATGTTATGCCTTCAGCGCACTGACAAAATCTTCAACGGATACGCCAGCCTGCTTGAGTAACCCGGATAACGTCCCTGTTTTTAGTTCTCTATGATTGGCGACTACACATCATTGAGATCCACGACGCAGAACAATGTGACTTCCACGCTGGCGCGCGACCACAAACCCGATACGTTCCAAGGCACGTACGGCGTCGGTGCCCGAAACAACGGGCAAGCTAGGCATGCGCGGTTACGTGAAATGTCGTAAGTAATGAACGGCCCATCACGGTCAATGGGAATTCTTCAAGATAAAGCTCAGTGGCTTCACGCAAGTTCGCGAGTGCCTCTTCAACGGTTTCGCCCTGAGAGGTTGTTCCCGTTTCAGGGTTCAGCGCAACAAATCCGCCCTCTGTTGCAGGTGTCAGGACAGCAGAGAGTTCCATGATGTCTCCTTTAACGTTGCCAAGTATAGCGCGGCGGTTTTCTTGCGGGCTAACGACTAAGTTGAACGGCGCGCACCGCTTTTGGCGCGTCCGCTCGAACGACGTGTTAGCCCTGTATCAGGCACGAGCCGGATTTCGACTTTGAAGCCAAGCGCCTTTGCATACTTTTGAAGCGTTCCCACAGACGGAGAATGGCTACTAGTCGGTGATTCGAGCCTCGCAATCGCCGACTGCGTCGTGCCCACTAGCGCTGCCACCTCAGCTTGGGTAAGTCCAGATGAAGTACGCGCCTTCAACACCTCATCCAGGAAGGCAAACTCATCGGCAAGCTCGTCATAGGCCGCTCGAACTTCGGGCTTTGAAAGTGCTCGTGTCTTGAATTGTTTAAGGGTTCGTTCCATTTTCAATTTCCTTCATTCGCTTTCGTGCCACCAATAGTTCTTTTGCCGGTGTCTTCTCTGTTTTCTTGATGAATTGATGAAGCATCACAATCCGGTGTCCACCTCTTGTGCAATAGAAAATACGCGCAATGCCTTCTCGCGCTTTAAGGCGAAGTTCAAACAGGCCGTCGCCCATCGCCCGCGTGTGTGGCATACCGAGATCGGGACCGTAAAATTCCATACGCTCGGCATACCGGATGAAGCGTGCCACAAACCCTGCCGACAACGCCGAGATTTCAGTCTCAACTCGATCGCTGAAAAATACTATGGTCCAAATCATAGATGGAGTATAGCATTTATGCTATGTGTGACTATTGAAATTCTAAGGGCTAACGTCGGCGATGACCGACACGCAACAACTGCTGCGGAGCAGCCTTGTACTGTTGTGTGTCCGTGTCGATCAACATGCACGATCTAACCT
>JAJAYN010000594.1 GCA_026786225.1 Burkholderiales bacterium
GATCAAACTCCTTTCGATGGTTGGACCGAATTGCTTGTGTATAGCGCCGCGATACGTTGAAGCGCTACCAAGAATTCATTCTGTCGAACGATTGAGTCAGGACAACTGCGCAGACTGGTTTTCAGTTGCATAGCAACCTCACTCAACCCGGATTGCTTTCAGCACACCAAACTAATTAAGACAAGTGAGCCGACAACAACACGAGCACTTGGTGAAGCGGATTCTATTACAGAAGTTTTTTGCAACACCAGTTTTAGGGTGTGTCAAGAGCGCTTATTTGCACACGCTGTTTGCAAAATGGTGTCGCCACGCTACCAATCATCTTGCGCTTAACTGCTTTGCAAGCGTTCGAGTCCGACGAGATCATCAAAACTCTCGCGTTTGCGGATCAATGTTGCGCTATCGCCATCGACCATTACCTCTGCTGCACGCAACCGCGAATTGTAGTTTGAGGACATCACAAACGCATACGCGCCAGCAGAAAGTATGGCGACGACATCGCCTTGTCGCGCGGCAAGCGACCGCGCATGCGCGAGTACATCTGCACTCTCGCACACTGGCCCCACGACGTCGTAGACGCTCTCGGAGGCATCCGCTCTAAATGGCCCCGTCATCACGACCTCGTGGTGCGCCTGGTAAAGGGAAGGGCGAATCAAATCATTCATCGCCGCATCAATCACAAGAAAATTCTTGTTTTCAGTCGGCTTCACAAACTCCACGCGCGACAACAGGACGCCGGCATTGCCAACCAGCACGCGGCCGGGCTCTAGCAGTAACTCGACGTCGCGCGCACCAAGACTCGCCTCCAGCGCGTCCGCGTAGCCTTTCAAATCAATGGTGTCCTCGTCCTTATACGTGATGCCGATGCCGCCGCCTGGACAAATGTGATGCACCATCACACCCTCCCTGGCAAGAGAGTCAGCGAGTGCAACGATGCGCTGCATCGCTTCACGTAGAGGTTTGTCATCAGTCAGCTGAGAGCCGATGTGGCAATCGACGCCGACGATGCGAATGTGTGACAGCGCCGTAGCGCGCCGATACACATCAATAGCGCGATCAAAGGCAATGCCAAATTTGTTGTTTTTCAAACCGGTCGAAATATAGGGATGCGTCTTCGCATCCACATCCGGATTAACGCGCAGACTGATGCGGGCTTCCACCCCTAGCGCGACCGCAACGTCGTTGAGCCGGTCAAGTTCCGATTCACTCTCAACATTGAAGCACTTGATGTTTGCCTGTAACGCCAGGCGCATTTCTGCTGCGGTCTTGCCCAATCCGGAAAATACGACTTTGCGCGGGTCTCCTCCGGCTTCAAGTACGCGCATCAACTCGCCGCCGGAAACGATGTCGAAGCCCGAGCCCAATGCCGCAAACAAACGCAATATCGCGAGGTTGGAGTTAGCCTTTACCGCGTAACAAATCAAATGCGGACGACCGTTGCGGGCCGCCCTCAGCGCCGCATCAAGACGGTGGTAAGCGGATACCAATGCCGCTTTGGAATAGACGAAACACGGCGTACCGAAACGCGCCGCAATGTCGTCAAGCAGTACACCCTCCATCATTAGCGCACCTGCCACGCCATCCCGGTGGACGCTGAAAGTACCCGGCGAAGCGATCATTTGGCGGTCCCCGCCGCGGTCACCTTGGGGGCGGGCGTCGGATTGTCCTGCGGTAACTTGAGCGGGCCTTTCTGGCCACACGCGGCAAGACCAGTGGAGAAGATTAAAGCGGCTAAAATAAAAATAACGCGACGCATGGCAGAGTGACTTTGAGTGGAATTGACTGGGTTGAAAGGATGGTATCACGGGCATGAATACGCAGAACCTAGAGGATGAGAGCGCATTTCATGCGCGTGTGGATGGCGTATTTGCGGCCATTGAATCTGCCGTCGATGTCGGTGATGCGGACATCGACACCGAGACCAGCGGCGGAATCCTCACGCTGGAATTCGAGAATCGCAGCAAGGTGATCATCAATCGGCAGACGTTTAATCGCGAGATCTGGGTGGCTGCCAAGTCTGGTGGATTTCATTTCCGCTTCGATGGCACGGGCTGGCGGGATACGCGCAGCGATGAACGTATCGAATCGCTGCTCGCCCGTGTGATCAAGGAGCAGGGCGCAATTGTGATGTCAATCACAATTTGATTTCGCAGCGCACAAAAAATGCCGCTTGATAAAAGTCATCACCCAGTTTAGTATCGAATCAATACCAAAAATACTTGGTTAAAAAACGACCTTGTAAAGTATCGACTCGAAACCATTTTTTGCAGGACGCGGCGCAAGACATTAAAAATGGCTGACTTGAATACCGGTAACCACCAGCATGGATAAGAGCCCCGAAGTACTTCTGGAGCTGGTCGAGCGGCTCGGCAATCTGCTGCGTTCGGAATTCCGTCGCGCCGGTGCAGACGAACAATTGCAGCCGGTGCACGTTCACGCTCTCGTGTACCTGACCCGCGCCAACCGTTACTCAAACACACCACAGGCCATGGCCGAATACCTGGGGCTGACCAAGGGCACGATGTCGCAAAGCCTGCTATTGCTGGACCGGCGCGGATTGATCGAACGTTATCAGGATGACCTCGACCGCCGTGTGGTGCGTTTACGACTTTCCACCAGCGGTGAGCAGTTCTTATATGATGCCCAGCCGCAAAGCGCCTGGCAGCACGCCACCCGTAACATCAGCCCCAATCGTATCCGGAACGCGGTTTCAGCCTTGCGCGAAACGCTTACTACGTTCCAGGCTGACAACGAAGGTCAGCCGTTCGGCACTTGCAGTGGCTGCCGGCATTTCGAGCGTTTGTCGGCACGCGCGTACCGATGCGGGCTGATGGGGGACCGGTTGTCGGGGCCGGAAGCGCGCAAACTTTGCTGGCTGTATGAAGAGAAGGGGGGCGGAAGCGAGGAGGAGGACTAGCGTCACCATATAAGTAACTTCCCATTGCTCTCGATCACTACTTAACAGTCACAAGCTCCAGCACCTGATTTTCCCGGTTTAGATTGCAGTGACGAAAATCGCCAACGAGTCGGCACTAATTAACGATGGTTACGCCAACCGCCTGCGTGCCCTCTCCGCTGCCAACCTGACCTGCGCTGGCGCCGTCCCGCCAATGTGATTCCGACTCGCCACCGATCCTTCAGGCGACAACACGGCATACACGTCGTCGCTAACCAGTTTCGAGTAGCCCTGCAAGGTCTCAAGCGGTAACTCCACCAAATCCTTCCCCATCTTTTCTGCATCCCGGACCGCGAGCGCAACCGCCTCGTGCGCATCGCGGAACGCCAGGCCCTTTCTCACCAGATAGTCGGCGAGATCCGTTGCAGTCGCAAATCCGCGCTTGACCGCCGCCGCCATCCGCTCAGGCCGCACCTCAATTGCCGCCGCCAGATCCACCATGATGGTCAGGGAATCTCGCACGGTGTCTACCGTATCAAACAATGGCTCCTTGTCCTCCTGATTGTCCTTGTTATACGCAAGTGGCTGTCCTTTCATCAGGGTCAGCAATGCAACCAGGTTCCCGTTCACCCGCCCAGTCTTGCCGCGAATCAGTTCCGGCACATCGGGGTTCTTCTTCTGCGGCATGATCGAGGACGAATAACAAAAACGGTCTGGCAGATTGATAAAGCCGACGCTCTGGCTCATCCAGATAATCAATTCCTCCGAAAACCGGGACAGGTGCGTCATTACCAGCGCTGCCGCAGAAACAAACTCAATGGCGAAATCCCGGTCGGACACGGCGTCCAGCGAGTTTTCACACACGCCGTCAAAGCCCAACTCCCTCGCGACGGACTCGCGATCAATCGGGTAACTGGTGCCGGCAAGTGCCGCCGCACCCAACGGCAGCCGGTTCACGCGTTTGCGACAATCGACCATCCTTGCCTCGTCGCGTGAGAGCATTTCAACGTAAGCCATGACGTGATGACCAAAGGTCACCGGCTGCGCGACCTGCAAATGCGTAAAGCCCGGCATGATCGTATCGGTGTGCCTTTCTGCCAAACCCACCAGTGCCAGTTGCGTCGCGCGTAGCAGCATCACAAGCCCATCGATCTCGCCGCGCAGCCAAAGCCGGATATCGGTTGCGATCTGATCGTTGCGGGACCGACCGGTGTGCAGACGTTTTCCCGCGTCGCCGATCGCGGCGATCAGTCGCGACTCAATATTCATATGGACGTCTTCGAGATCCACCCGCCAATCGAAACGGTCGGCAAGGATCTCGACTTCGATTTCGCCCATACCACGCTCAATGTCAGCCAAATCCTGCGCCGTGATGACGGCCTGTCTGGTCAGCATGCGCGCGTGTGCAAGCGAGCCCTTAATATCTACAAGTGCCAGGCGCTTGTCGAATGTCACCGACGCCGTGAAGCGCTTTACAAGTTCTGTTACAGGCTCCGAGAAGCGACCCGAAAAATGGCTTTTCTCAGGTGAGGCACCGGAAGCAGCGTTATCACGGGGGACTGAAATATTGGACATATGGCATTGTCAATCTGTAGAAAATTCGCTCACAATCGAGCCATGACGAGTATAAAGCATCGCTCTCCTGACCCCGGTCACCCGGCAGCGCCAAAACCGGCGACGGCACGTCTGCCGGATTTTTGCAACCTCGGCATCATGTTGCGACTATTGGTGATCGTAAATTTGCTTTGCATCGCCGCCGCAGTAGTACGTGCAGACGTCCGTGATCTCTGGCAGCAATTCCTGTACATCTCGGCGGTTGCGCAGCCGGCGATCATTTTCTCTCTGCTCGTCATGTGCGCCTGCCGCAGGCCGCTCGCAAAACTTGCCTATTGGCAGGGCATTACTTCGCTTGCACTGCTCGAGGCCATCATCGGCTTTCTGTTCTGGTGGTGGCTGCACACCATTACACCGTTCGCTGAACCCGTATCGCTTTGGCAGTACGGCTTTTTCGTGGCTTTCGCCACCGGCTTTGCGCTGTTCTATTTCGACTTGCGCTCTCGCGCACTTTCGCCGGCGCTGACCGAGGCGCGATTACAAGCGCTACAGGCACGCATCCGGCCACATTTTTTGTTCAACAGCATCAACGCTGTCCTGTCGCTGATCCGATCCGAACCCAAGCGTGCCGAGCGGATGCTGGAGGATATGTCGGAGCTTTTCCGTGTGTTGATGGCGGACAATCGCAAGCTAACCCCGCTCGCCGATGAAATCACGCTTTGCAAACGCTACCTCGAAATTGAGGAAATTCGTCTGGGAGAGCGCCTCCTTGTTGACTGGAAAATAGCCGGAATGCCGGCAGACGCACTGGTGCCGCCGCTTATCCTTCAGCCACTGGTCGAAAACGCCGTTTACCACGGCATTGAACCGCTCCACCTGCCGGGCACCCTTATCATCGAAGTACTGCCAAGGGGGAAGCAGTTCAGTATCCGGCTGACCAACCCGTTCCATGCCGATTCCACGCACGTTTCCGGAAATCGCATGGCAATTGCCAACATCAAGGAACGCTTGCAGCTACACTTCGATGCTGAAGCAAGCCTGAACGCGGAGGTAAAAGGTGAGTCGTATGTGGTCACGATTACGCTACCCGTGCGCACGCAAGACCTCTAGTTTACGGACACCCAATTGACGATGACGACCCAACCTTCGGCCCGTATCCTGATTGTCGACGACGAAGCCCCGGCCCGGCGGCGCCTGCGCGACCTGCTCGACGATTGCCGTGAACAGTTTCCCTTGACGATTGCCGACGAAGCGGCCAATGGCGTGGAGGCCATCGATATCATCAACCGGGGTGGAATCGATATTGTGCTCACCGACATTCGCATGCCGGTGATGGACGGACTGGAAGTCGCCCGCCATGTCGCCAAATTGCCAACACCGCCGAAACTCATCTTTGTAACGGCCTTCGACCAGTACGCCGTAAAAGCCTTTGAACTCAACGCAGTCGATTACCTCCTCAAACCCATCCGGCTGGAACGCCTGCTCATGGCGCTCGGTAAAGCGACCGCCCTCAAACCGGCGCAAGCCGAGGCGATTGCCGAGGCGGCGCAGTCGACGCGCAAGCACCTGTCGATACATGAGCGTGGCCGCATCGTGCTGGTGCCAATGGACGACGTGCTGTACCTCAAGGCAGAGCTCAAGTACGTAACGGTACGAACGGTGCAAAAGGAATTCCTGCTCGAAGAATCGCTGACCAAGCTGGAAGAGGAGTTTGCATCTCTGTTCACGCGCATTCATCGTAATACGCTGGTCGCAACAAAGGCGGTGATCGGATTTGAAAAAATAGCCGACGCCGGCGCTGAGGGCGAGGAAGCACAGCCTGGTAGCGATAAAAGCGAAAAAGGCGAAAAAGGCGAAAAGGGCGACGGGGGCGGCAGCCACTGGGTGGTGGTGATTCGCGGTATCCCGGAGCGGTTGGCAGTCAGTCGCCGTCAACAACACGTGGTGAAAGAGTTTTAGCGCGCCGCGGCCAAGGCTGTTGAGCGCATAGAAACCGCAACCGGAGAAGTCGTGGAAAGCTCGATCATCACCAACGTACTGCTGCCCGTCGCACTTGGTGTCATCATGCTGGGACTAGGCTTGAGCCTGACCATCGCCGATTTCACGCGGGTCGTGCGCTATCCCAAAGCCGTGGTGGTGGGACTATTTATCCAGATGTTTGTGCTGACCAGCATCTGTTTTGGTATCACGGTGCTGTTCAAGCTGCCACCCGAACTCGCCGTCGGCATGATGTTGCTCGCCGCCTCACCCGGCGGGGCTTCAGCCAATATCTACAGCCATCTGGCGCACGGTGATGTGGCCCTCAATATCACGCTCACTGCGATCAATTCGGCGTTGTCACTGATTGTGCTGCCGTTCGTCGTCAGCTTCGCGCTGCAATACTTTATGGCGTCCGACCAGTACGTGCCGCCGCCATTCAAGAAGATTATCGAAGTCGGCGTGATTATTCTCGGGCCGGTACTGATTGGCATGCTACTGCGCTTTAAATTCCCAGCGTTCGCCGAAAGCATGGAAAAACCCATACGCGTTTTCTCGGTATTGCTGCTTGCCGCGCTGGTGTTGGCTTCCGTGGTGCAGCAGTGGGATGCCTTCGTCAAATATTTCCCACTCGTCGGCATTGCTTGCCTCCTATTCAATCTGGCGTCGTTGGGTGTGGGTTACAGTGTGCCGCGATTGGTGAAGCTGCCGGACAAGCAAGCCATCGCCATTGCCATGGAAATCGGCATCCACAACGGCACGCTGGCGATCTATATTGCTTTTAATGTGCTGGGCAATGGCCTGATGTCTGTTCCCGCTGCCGTGTACAGCCTGATCATGTTTGTGACGGCGGCGGTGTTTGTCTGGTGGGTGAATCGGCGAACAAAACCGACGTAACTAGTCAAGTCTTCTCCTTCAACTTCGCAAACGCCGCTGCCAACGCGCCACCCGCAGGCGCAGAATTGGAACCCGTTGACTGGCGGGCATTTCCAGCCTCTTTTGGCCTGTATGCCGCGCCAGTGCTGGAGTTTGTGCTTTTTTCTCGTGGCGCAGCCGTGTCGTTTAGCCGCATGGTCAGCGCAATGCGTTTGCGCTTCTCGTCGACTTCCATGACCTTCACCTTCACCACGTCGCCAGCCTTGACCACGTCGTGCGGATTCTTCACGTATTTCTCGGCCAGCGCCGAAATGTGAACGAGGCCATCCTGATGGACACCGATGTCCACAAACGCGCCGAACGCAGCGACATTGGTGATGACGCCTTCGAGAATCATGCCCGGCTGCAAATCGCGCAGTGTTTCCACACCCTCCTGAAACGTCGCTGTCTTGAATTCAGGCCGCGGGTCGCGCCCGGGCTTTTCCAGTTCTTTCAAGATATCGTTCACGGTGGGCAGACCAAATCGTGCATCGACGTATTTTTCAGCGTGCAGCGTCTTCAATAGCTTGCCGTCGCCCATCACGGCCTTCACGTCTTTCTGAATATCGGCGAGGATCTTCTCCACCACCGGATAGGCTTCCGGATGAACCGACGACGCGTCCAGCGGATTGTCGCCATTGGTAATGCGCAGGAAGCCGGCACACTGCTCGAACGCTTTATCACCAAGCCGAGGCACGGACTTCAGCGCCGCGCGGGTCTTGAACGCGCCGTTGGCGTCGCGGTAATTGACGATGTTCGTCGCCACCGATTGCGTCAGGCCGGACACCCGAGCCAGCAACGCTACCGAGGCCGTGTTCACATCCACGCCGACCGCATTCACGCAATCTTCCACCACCGATTCAAGTGATCGCGCGAGCTGTGTCTGGTTGACATCGTGCTGGTACTGGCCGACGCCGATCGATTTCGGATCGATCTTTACCAGCTCCGCCAGCGGGTCTTGCAGGCGCCGCGCAATCGACACCGCACCGCGCAGCGATACATCCAGGTCCGGTAACTCTTTGGATGCAAACGCCGAGGCCGAATACACCGATGCACCGGCTTCCGACACCACGATTTTTGTCATCCGTTGTTCGGGCACGCGCTTGATCAAGTCAGCCGCCAATTTATCGGTCTCGCGCGAGGCCGTGCCGTTGCCAATGCTGATGAGATCGACGCCGTGCTTTTTGGCCAGCGCCACCAGCACATGCAATGCGCCATCCCAATCGCGGCGCGGCTCGTGGGGGTAGACGGTCGCCGTATCCAGCAGTTTGCCATTGCGGTCCACCACGGCGATCTTGCAGCCAGTGCGAATACCGGGGTCAATGCCCATCGTTGCATGTGGCCCGGCGGGTGCGGCGAGCAACAAATCTTTCAGGTTGCGCGCAAACACATTGATCGCCTCCTGTTCCGACTTTTCGCGTAACGACGACATTAATTCGGTTTCC
>JAJAYN010000595.1 GCA_026786225.1 Burkholderiales bacterium
GATTCGTCCGCGCCTCGCCGACACCGGATCGCTCACCGCCATTCTGGCGCCGGCACCTGCGGGATGGCCTCAGCACATGGCGTGCTGGTCAAAATCGCAACAAAAGATTGTCGCACTCAAGTCGCCGCCTGCAGATGTAGTCAATACAGCCTGGACGACAACTATTGGTGTGGCTGCCGACAACTGCCAACAGTGATCCACTCTGTGTTCAGCCTTTGAGGCAATAGCGCCACAGCGTGACAGCGTGACATGGCCTACCGGGTTTGGTTGTCGGCGCACGACAACGCACCAGCCATCAGGAAAATTCTTTGAGCCACGCGGCGACCACTTCTTCCGGATAGCCGCGGTGAAAATGCCGGCGCCAGGGATATGCGCTCGCGCCGGAACCATCTTTCAGTTTCAGCTTGCTGGTCTCGCAGATGAATTTCGCCGGCGATCCGGCCACCACCGTGTCTTCTTCCACATCGTGGGCGACCGAGCTATGCGCACCAACCAATGCGCCCTTCTTCACCCTGACGCCTGGCAATATGATCGACATGGTGGCGATGGCGGCGAAGTCTTCAATGACCACAGCCATCATGGTGTCGCTCGGCGGGTGCGGATCATTGGTCAGCACCACATACGGAAAGATCCACACGTAGCTGCCAATTTCCGAGTGCTGTCCGATATGCACGTTGCTGTGAAAACGTACGTGGTCGCCGATCCGGCAATGACCCTGAATGTCGCCGAGGGTACCGATCTGAAAGTGGCTTCCGGCTCGCGTGTGTTCGCGCACCGTGACCCGGTGGCCGGTGACCAGCCGCGCACCGAAAGTCCAGCCTTCATAAAAAACACTGTGCGAACGGATCAAGCTTGATTCGCCGATCAGCAATGGCTCGCCGGCGGTGGCTGGCGTTGCATGACCAATCACACAGTGCGATTCAATCACCGTACCGTCGCCGATAACAACGTTGTCGTGGATGATCGTGTAGGGGCCAACAACGACATTCCTGCCCAATCTGGCGCGCGGTGAAATGATCGCCGTGGGATGCAGCCTGGTCATGCCACGCTTGCCAAGCGCGACATCTAACTCTTTGTTACCCAGCGCCGCGAGCTTGTTGAGCACGTCCTGCGGCGTTGCATCGTTGAGTGCCAGGGCGCCAAGAATCGCGTTGTCCGTGGATTCCGCGAGCCTTGTCAACTCCGCCGCCGGTGTAGCGGCATCACTGGCGCGCTGCAACGCAGCCGCAAAATCATCATCAGTCGTCTTTTGCATGGAACCCTCAGGGCGGTGGGAAAGAACAGCGGATGCTCGCGCACTGTGCAAAGTATCCTTGCCCTTTGGCTTCCGGGTCAAATGCGCATTAAAAAACCGTCGCTGGGACGGTTGAGTTAAACAATAATCCAAAACACTAGCATTGGTGCGGCTTCACAAGGCTTTTATGCCTGCAAGCCGCGCCAATGCTGGATATACGTATTTAAAACAACACTTCTTCCATCTGCAACACACTCTGCGCACCTAGAATCAGCGCATCGGCAAACGATGGCGCCATGGTCAGGATGTGGTCGGCGTAAAAGCGCGTCGTCATGATTTTGGCTTTAAGGTAATCGCCGTCGCTCTCACCGGCCTTGATTTGTGTTGCCGCCGCGAGTGCCGCGCGTGCCATCATCCAGCCGCCGGTAACAGTGCCCATGAGTTTCAGGTAGTGCACCGCACCCGCGAATACCGCCGCAGGATTGTTCGGGAACATGGTGGCGATCCACTCGGTCGCGCGCTTCGCGCTGGCAATGCTTGCTGACAACTGCGTCGCAATCGCATTCAAATTCACGTCATTCATCGCCAGTAGCAGCGCGGGCAATTTTTCCATTTCGGCAATCAGCGCCAATGCGGTCTGCCCGCCTTCGCGTCCGACTTTTCGCCCGACCAGATCGTTGGCCTGAATGCCGGTGGTGCCTTCATAAATCGCCGAAATGCGCGAATCGCGATAGTACTGCGCCGCACCGGTCTCTTCGATAAAGCCCATGCCGCCGTGTATCTGGATGCCGAGTGAAGTGACTTCGATGCCGATCTCGGTGCTCCAGCCCTTGACGATGGGAATGAGCAATTCAACAAGCGCCTGATTCATGCGCTTCAATTTTTCGTCGGTTGACCGTTCGGCAATGTCGAGACAGGCCGACGTGTAATACGTCAATGCGCGTGTGGCCTCAGCGTAGGCGCGCATCGTCAACAACATGCGTTTCACGTCAGGGTGATAGATGATGGGAACCGATTTTGGCGCTGGCCCTAACGATGCTGGAACCGCCGTGACCGGACGACCCTGCACGCGTTCGCGCGCCCACACCAGTGCGTGCTGATAAGCGCGTTCCGAAATCGCGACGCCTTCAAGCCCTACGCCGAGACGCGCCGCGTTCATCATCACAAACATGTATTCGATGCCACGATTCGGCTCGCCGACAACGTATCCGGTCGCACCGCCTGCGTCACCAAACACCATCACACAAGTCGGGCTGGCATGAATGCCCATCTTGTGTTCGATGGACACGCATTTCACGTCGTTGCGCGCACCGATGGAGCCATCGGCATTGATGAGAAACTTCGGCACGACAAACAGCGAGATGCCTTTCACGCCGTCAGGCGCACCTTCGATGCGTGCCAGCACCAGATGAATGATGTTCTCGGTGTAGTCATGCTCGCCATAGGTGATAAAAATTTTCTGGCCGGAAATCTTGTAGCTGCCGTCGGCCTGCGGGATTGCTTTTGAGCGCACCAGCGCCAGGTCAGATCCAGCCTGTGGCTCGGTGAGGTTCATGGTGCCGGTCCATTTGCCTGCGGCCATATTGGGAATGAACTTGCCCTTCACCTCGTCTGAGGCATGCTCGTCGAGTGCTGCAATCGCACCCAGCGTCAGCAACGGGCAAAGCTTGAACGCCATGTTCGCACTGCCAAGCATTTCTGAAACCGGCGTGGCGACGATGTGCGGAAGGCCCTGCCCACCAAACGCGAGCGGCGCTTCGAGCTGGCTCCAGCCGCCTTCCACGTATTTCCAATAGGCTTCCTTGAAGCCCTTGGGCGTGGTAACGACGTTGTTCGCGATCTTGGCACCTTCCATATCGCCGCTGCGATTGAGCGGTGCCAGCACTTCTTTGGAAAACTTGCCGGCTTCGTCGAATATTGCGCTCACCAGATCGGGCGTGACTTCTTCACAGCCAGGCAATTTGGCGATCTCGCTCAAGCCGATGACGTGCTCAAGCAGAAAATTCATGTCTTTCAAGGGTGCGTTGTACTCGGACATACCTGTCTCCAATTGTCCCTTCTCAAGATAGAGAGGGAATTTTGCGAATCGTTATATTGCGGCGGTCAACTGCGGCACGAGCGTAAAGAGATCGCCCACCAACCCGTAATCAGCCACCTGAAAAATCGGCGCCTCGGGGTCTTTGTTGATCGCAACGATGACCTTGCTGTCTTTCATCCCGGCCAGATGCTGGATCGCGCCAGAAATGCCGACCGCAATGTAGAGCTCAGGCGCAACGATCTTGCCGGTCTGGCCGACCTGATAGTCGTTGGGAACAAAGCCCGCATCCACCGCTGCACGGGATGCGCCGAGCGCTGCGCCCAATTTGTCGGCGAGCGGCTCCAGCAACTGACGATATTTGTCGCCATCACCCATGCCACGTCCACCCGAAACGATGCGCTTGGCCGCGACCAGTTCAGGGCGATCAGATTTGGAGAGTTCCTGTCTGAGTACCTTGGATTGTTCAGTATCGACACCTGCGGCAATATTTTCAATCGCCGCCGATCCACCGGTCGCTGCGACCGCATCGAAACCGGTCGCACGCACCGTGATGACCTTGATCGCATCTGTGGATTGCACGGTGGCAAATGCGTTGCCTGCATAGATCGGGCGCACGAATGTATCGGGAGATTCAACGCTGATGATTTCCGAGATCTGCGCGACATCCAGCAATGCCGCGACGCGCGGCATCACGTTCTTGCCATAGGCCGATGCTGAAGCGAGCACGTGCGAATAATGACTCGCGAGACCAACCATTAGCGGCGCGAGATTTTCAGGTGCGCCGCCCGCATAGTGCGCTGCATCCACCACCAGCACTTTGGTGACACCGGCCACTTGCGCAGCCGCACTCGCCGCGCCACTGCAGCCGTTGCCAGCGACCAGTAGATGAATCTCTCCACCAATTTTTTGCGCAGCAGCGACCGCATTGGTGACGCCGGGCTTGAGTTGTTGCGAATCGTGTTCTGCGAGAATCAGGATCGTCATGAGTAGTACCTTTTTGGATTGGCTCCCTGCCTTCGCAGGGATGATTTGATTTTCGCAAGCGCGAAAATCAAATCACTTTCGCTTCGTTCTTGAGCTTGTCGACAAGTGCCGCCACGTCGGCCACCATGACGCCACCTTTGCGCTTGGGCGGCTCAACGACTTTGAGCGTTTTCAATCGCGGCGTGACATCGACGCCGAGTGCTTCCGGGGTCATCACATCCATCGGTTTTTTCTTCGCCTTCATGATGTTGGGCAGCGTTGCATAACGCGGTGTATTCAAACGCAGATCGGTCGTGATGATGGCGGGCAACTTGATCTCTACAGTTTCCATGCCCCCGTCGATTTCGCGCATCACTTCGGCCACACCTGCGGTCACCGTGACTTTTGAGGCAAACGTCGCCTGTGGCCAGTTCAACAGCGCAGCCAGCATTTGGCCGGTCTGGTTGGAGTCGTCATCAATGGCTTGTTTGCCCAGAATAACCATCTGCGGCGATTCCTTTTCGCAAATCGCCTTGAGCAATTTGGCGACCGCGAGCGGCTGAATTTCAGCGCTGGTCTCAACCAGAATCGCACGGTCCGCACCCATCGCGAGCGCGGTGCGCAAGGTTTCCTGACATTGGGTCACGCCGATGGAAACCGCGATGATTTCGGTCGCAACGCCGGCTTCCTTGAGCTTGATCGCCTCCTCAACGGAGATTTCGTCGAAAGGATTCATCGACATTTTGATATTGGCCAATTCCACACCGCTCTGGTCTGCTTTGACGCGGACCTTGACGTTGTAATCAACCACACGCTTGACGGGAACGAGAATTTTCATGGGCTCTCGGGGAAGGGGAAAGGGGAATTAAAACGAACGTTTGAATTATAGACGAGATGGGATGGGAGGCGGCATACGACGTGAGGATTTTGTAATGGGCGAAAGGGTTACCTCCAGGGCAACTGATCAGCCCTGAAACGTAACGCGGTGGGAGGGACACGGCGCAACCGACACGGCAACACGCCCACAAAATTATTGCTAACATAGGCACATAGACGTTTATGCGCTTTTAAAGTTTATGGAGGTCAAAATGGAAACAGACGAATTGGTTCGGTGGACCGTCAAAGTATCGAAGGATACCGATGTGTCACTTCGCTCGTTTCTGGCGCAGCGCGGTACCAAGAAAGGCGACTTATCCAAATTCATTGAACAGGCAGTGCAGAAAGAAGTCTTCGCGCAAACTGTGGCGAACGTGCAAGCGCGCAATGCGGAAAAATCCGATAAAGAGATCGACGATGCGATCAACGACGCGCTACGCCATGTCCGTGCAGAGTTGTGGGGATCGTCCGTAAAAAAATCCGCCGCTAAAAAGAAGAAAATCTAATCACCAATATGCGGGTGGTTCTGGATACCAATGTCCTGTTATCGGCTTTTTTCAAAGTCGATTCGCCGCCCTACAAGTTGGTGCAAGCGTGGATGGATGGTCGTTTCGACGTAGTAACCGGAGCCGAACAAATCGAAGAAATTGTTCGCGTCGCCCGCTATCCGCACATCCGACAGCTATTGGAACCTGCCGAAGTCGGCTGGTTAATCAATCGATTGCGTGAACGGGCCCTGATCATGAAACGCTTGCCCAAGGTAGACGTGTCGTCTGACCCTGCGGATAATTTTCTCTTCGCGTTAGCTCAGGCGGGCGATGCGGCATATTTGGTGTCAGGCGATAAGAATGGTGTATTGGCAATGGCACGACACGGCGCATGCCAAGTGCTCACGGCGCGGCAGTTCGCCGCATTGTTGAAATTCTAGTGACTCAATATTTGCCAAACCCCAGCACTGGCGCACCTCTGCAACCAAAACTGGCCGGAAACCCCCGCCAAATGGCGATCTGCGTAATTGGGATACTCTCAAAACCCCGTCGTCCCAGCGTACAA
>JAJAYN010000596.1 GCA_026786225.1 Burkholderiales bacterium
CACCACAGGTGTCCAGCGAAGTGCTGCGCAAGATGAAGAAAACGGCGGAAGACTATCTTGGCGAAGAAGTGACCGAGGCTGTTATCACGGTGCCGGCGTATTTCAACGACAGCCAGCGTCAGGCCACCAAAGACGCAGGCCGCATTGCCGGTCTGGACGTGAAGCGCATCATCAATGAGCCGACTGCGGCTGCGCTGGCTTTTGGTATGGACAAGCAGGAAGGTGATCGCAAGATTGCGGTCTATGATCTGGGTGGCGATACGTTCGACGTGTCGATTATCGAAATCGCCTCGGTCGACGGTGAACACCAGTTTGAAGTCTTGAGTACTAACGGCGACACCTTCCTCGGCGGTGAGGATTTCGATCAACGCCTGATGGACTATCTCTGCGACGAATTCAAAAAGGATCAGGGCATCGACCTGAAAAAGGATGTGCTGGCACTGCAGCGCCTGAAAGAAGCCGCTGAAAAAGCCAAGATAGAGTTGTCCTCCACGCAGCAAACGGAAGTGAACCTGCCCTACATCACGGCTGACGCCAACGGCCCGAAACACTTGGCTGTAAAGCTGACACGCGCCAAATTTGAAGCGTTGGTCGATGAATTGATCGAGCGCACCATCAAGCCTTGCGAAATGGCGATCAAGGATTCCGGCCTGAAGATCAGCGATATCTCCGACGTGATTCTGGTTGGCGGTCAGACGCGTATGCCTAAGGTGCAGGAAAAGGTTAAGGAAATCTTCGGTCGCGAGCCACGCAAGGACGTGAACCCCGATGAGGCCGTGGCAGTCGGTGCCGCGATTCAGGGTGGCGTATTGAAGGGCGACGTGAAGGATGTGTTGTTGCTCGACGTGACACCGTTGTCACTCGGCATTGAAACATTGGGCGGTGTATCGACCAAGCTGATCAAGAAAAACACCACGATCCCGACCAAGGCTTCGCAGGTTTTCTCGACGGCTGACGACAACCAGTCCGCCGTGACCATCCATGTGCTGCAGGGCGAGCGCGAACTGGCAACCGGCAATAAATCGCTGGGACAGTTCAACCTCGAAGGCATTCCGCCTTCATCGCGCGGTATGCCGCAGATTGAAGTGACCTTCGATATCGACGCCAACGGCATCATGCACGTCAGCGCCAAGGACAAGGCCACGGGCAAGGAAAACAAGATCACCATCAAGGCCAACTCCGGCTTGTCGGAAGAAGAAATCCAGCGCATGGTGAAAGATGCTGAAGCCAACGCGGATGAAGACAAGAAAGTATTGGAACTCGTCACCGCACGCAATCAAGGCGACGCACTGGTGCATTCGACCAAGAAATCGCTGGCTGAATATGGCGACAAGATTGACGCGTCCGAAAAAGCCGCTATCGAATCCGCAAGCAAGGATTTGGAAACTGCGTTGAAAGGCAGTGACAAAGCCGAGATTGAAGCCAAGACAGAGGCATTAGGCAAGGTATCGCAAAAGCTCGGCGAAAAGATGTACGCCGAGATGCAGGCCAAGGCGCAGGCTGAATCCGGCGGCGGCGCAGGCCCATCAGGTGCCGGCCCGGCATCCGGTGCGGAACAGAAGGAAAAAGATATGGGCAATGTCGTTGACGCAGAATTTACGGAAGTGAAAGACAAGAAAGGCTAATTCCGGATACTTTCGTGCCGGATTAACTGGCCGGGTTCGAGCGGACGCTAAACGACGCTCAACTCGGCCATTCCCATTTCTTATCGCTGGAATAACATGGCAAACAAAAAAGATTTCTACGAAATTCTCGGTGTTAATCGCGATGCGAGCGATGAAGACATCAAAAAGTCCTACCGCAAACTGGCGATGAAATTCCATCCAGATCGGAATCCCGATAGCAAGGATAGCGAAGAGAAATTCAAAGAGGCCAAGGAGGCTTACGAGGTATTGTCGGAGCCGGAAAAACGTCGTGCCTATGACGCCTATGGACATGCGGGCGTCAATCCACAGATGGGCGGCGGCCATGGCGGCGAAGGATTCGGCGGCTTCTCGGAAGCGTTCGGCGATATTTTTGGTGAGATTTTTGGCGGTCGCGGCGGTGGACGTGGTGGCCAGCAGGTCTATCGCGGTGCCGACCTGCGCTACAACATGGACATCACGCTTGAGCAGGCTGCGCGCGGCACTGAAACCAAGATCCGCATTCCCTCACTTGAAGATTGCGAGACCTGCAAAGGCACTGGTGCCAAGCCGGGGACCAGCGCCAAGACCTGCCATACATGCAACGGTCAGGGCCAGGTACGGATGCAGCAAGGCTTTTTCTCTATCCAGCAGACCTGCCCGACCTGTCATGGCACGGGCAAGGTAATCCCTGAGCCATGCAATACCTGTAGCGGTGCTGGTCGGGTAAAGAAACACAAAACGCTATCGGTAAAAATCCCACCGGGCGTCGACGATGGTGATCGTATTCGTCTCTCTGGTGAGGGTGAGGCGGGCGTCAACGGTGGCCCACCGGGCGATTTGTATGTGGTCGTGCAACTTAAACCGCACACCGTATTTCAGCGCGAGGGTGCCGATCTGCATTGCGAAATGCCCATCTCGTTTACGGTCGCCGCACTCGGGGGAGAGATCAGCATTCCGACACTAGACGGCGAAGCGAAAATCAAGATCCCGGCCGAGACGCAATCAGGTCAGGTGTTTCGCTTGCGCGGGAAAGGCATCAAGCCGATCCGTCAGACCTCACACGGCGACCTGATGTGCCACGTCATGATCGAGACACCGGTCCGTCTCACTGATCGCCAGAAAGAACTGTTGCGAGAACTCGAAG
>JAJAYN010000597.1 GCA_026786225.1 Burkholderiales bacterium
CTCGCCCTTGACGTCGACACCCTCCCAGAATGACTGGCTGGCAACGAGTACCGCATTGCCAAGCTTGCGAAATCGCTCCAGTAATTCGTTGCGCGTACCCTCGCCCTGCACCAATAGCGGAAAATCCCAGCCGCGCTTTTCAGCATGCTGTTTCAATGAGTCGAACGCGCGATCCATTGCCTTCAACGACGTGAACAACAGGAACGTCCGGCCTGCCGCGGCTTCGATCAACGGCAGTGCAGCGGTGACCACGGCCTCGGTATGTTCGAACGTGTTGGGCGCCGGCATTTTATCGGGCACGTAGAGCAGCGCCTGATTGGGGTAGTCAAAAGGCGAGGGCCAGAAAGCCGTTTCGACGGCGCGCTCGGCAAATGCATCGTCGTCAAAATCATCCTTTGCGAGATCATTCACCAAACCCATTTCGGTCTGATAGTGCGAAAACTCGCCTTTGACCGCCAGTGTCGCAGAGGTAAAAATCCACGCGCGTTTCTGGCCGAATACCTGACTCTTGAAAATGCTGGCAATCGATAGCGGTGTCAGATGCAAGGCTAACGAATGCCCGAACACCTCGGCCCAGCGCACATAGCCTTCAATGCTCGCGTCCTGCCAACGCGCCATGCGGCTGGCGAATTCATCGGCGCGCTCCAGACAATTGGCCAGTTCCTGCGCGCGATCCGCCTGGCTTTCCAGCATCTCGCGCAGCTCGGCGATCTTTTCCTGCGCATCCGCATAAGCCTCTGCAAATCCGTCACGCCCGGCAATCTCCTTACCGGGAACACGGGTGTTGTCCTCGTGCATCACCAGCCGCAAATCGCGCGCGGCCTTGTCGAGTGCGCCTGAGGACTCCTGCAAATCCTTGAAGTCCCCCGCGTGCTCGACACCGGCGAGCCGCGAATCGCGTGCAAGCTCGATCAACTGCGAGGTGGTGACAACTTCACCGAAAAACATCGTTGCCGTTTCCGGTAGCTGGTGTGCTTCGTCGAAAATAACCGTATTGCAGGCGGGCAACAGGTCCTGCGCGCCATCGTCCTTCAGTACAAGGTCAGCGAAAAAAAGATGGTGATTGACCACAACAACCTCCGCTTCCATCGCAGCCTTGCGCGCTTTCATGACAAAGCAGTCGGCGTACTGTGAACACTGCGAGCCGAGGCAATTCTCGCGCGTTGAAACCGCGGCCGGCCAGGCACTTGATCGCTCGGACACATCGGGCAGTTCCGCTTTGTCGCCCGTGCCACCGCCACTGAGGCAGCGATCCGCAAAACGCCGAATGAGGTGGATGTGCTTGGTATCTTCGCGGCTCAGGAAACGTCCGTCGGCGATGGCACCATCGAGGTGATGCAGGCAAACATAATTTGCGCGGCCTTTGAGCAACGCGGTGGAGACTGGAATGCCCAGCGCTTTGATGACAGTAGGAATGTCGCGGCGGAAGAGCTGGTCCTGAAGATTCTTGGTGCCGGTCGAAATAATGACCTTGCCGCCCGATTGCAACGCTGGAACGAGATAGGCGTAGGTCTTGCCTGTTCCGGTACCCGCTTCGGCGACCAACACCCCCGAACGTTTGATGGTGGCATCAATTTTTTCCGCCATTTCGATCTGGCTTTGGCGGTGACGAAACCCTTCAATATTTTTGGCGAGTGGCCCCTGCGGGCCGAAGATGACGCTGATTTCTGACATGACGGGATGATACCGTGCGGCGGCTCATTACCCGTTCGCTGCAGCTCAAAAAATCAATGTCATGTCGAGCAGAGCGAGAAGTCTGCTGTTCGTTTTATTGCATAAAAGCAGAGTTCGCACCGATGCGGCCGGGTTAGGCATGGCAAATCTTCAAATTCAGGCCCGTCCAAAAATAATCTTCTCTTTCGTAAGCAGCTTGGAGATCAGCAATACTGCGATCACCGAGATGGCGGTGTTGAGGGCAAAGGGCAGCAGGTAATGCATCGCCGTCACGGTCTCCCCCCGCAGGATGCGCGTAATCACCATCAATTGCCCCAGCATCGGCACAAACAGCTGCCAGGTTGCATCCTTGAATTGCGCCAGCATACCGATGGCAGGTGCCATCGATACTGCCATGATCAGGTACGACACATAGGTCTGCGCCTCTTTGTAGGTGCGGCCATAGGTGGCGATCAGCATTTGCAGGGCCCCCATGGCCGGCGCAAACGAAAACATCGTGATCGCAAATCCCAGGTATTGTGCAGCGCTGATCGAGAGCACACTGGCCAGATTTGGCAGCGGTACAAAGTTGAGCGTCAAGGCGAACCCGCACATCGTCAGCGCGGCAACGGTGAGCCCGTAGATCGCGACGGCGAGCCATTTGCCGGTGGTCAGGCCCGCACGCGAAACCGGATTCATCAGCAACGGCTCGAGCGAGCCACGCTCCCGTTCACCGGCCGTGACATCGATCGCGATCGCCGTCACCCCACTCACGCAGCCAAGCAGTGTGATCCACGGAATGATGAACAGCAGACCTGCAGCACGCTGTGCTGCCGTGCCCAGATTCACGTCCTGCACATCGACGACCCGCACGAGTTGCGGAGATACGCCGCGCGCAATCAGCCGTTGCGTCGACACTTCCCCATTGAAACCGCGCATCAAACGGCGTAACACGCCGATGGATGCGTTGCCGGCGTCCTGCCGCGTATCGTCAAACACCAGTTCAACTTCGGCGGTACCGGTTTGAAATTTCTCTTCGAACGTTTTGGGAATGACCAGTACCGGGTCGTGTTTGCCACTCTTGATCAACTCGCGAAAATCCGGCTTGGGATCCTTGATCGTGACATCCTGGCGTGCAAAAAAATTCACAATCTGCGGACTGTTGGCCTTGCCTTCGACAAATACTTCACGCGCCTCCGCTTTCTTCTCGACGCTGCTGATGAACTGCGTCAATCCGATCAACAAAAGTGGTCCCATCGCAATCGACAGGAAAAAGATCATTGCGGCGGTGCGCCGGTCGCGCAGATGATCGGTCAGCTCTTTCGTGCATACAGTAACAATGGTGGCCCACATCATGCGACCTCTTTATGTGCGTCAGCTGACTGGGATACGTCGCTCAATGCGATAAACGCGTCTTCCAGGTTATTCTTGCCGCTCATTTCCATCAGTTGCTCGGTGGTTCCCTGCGCAGTCACACGGCCGTGGGAAATGATGATGATTTCATCGCACAGCGCGGCAACTTCCTGCATGACGTGGCTGGAAAACATCACCGTTTGTCCATCGGACTTCAGGCGCTTGATCAGTTCACGCAATGCCCGCGTACTCATCACGTCGAGGCCATTCGTCGGCTCATCAAGAATGACATTGGCAGGTTCATGAATCAGCGCCCGCACGATAGCGACCTTCATGCGTTCACCTTGCGAGAATCCCTCCGTACGGCGATCGAGTATGTCTTTCATGTCGAGCCAGTCAACAAATCGCGCCAGTGTTTTTTCAGATCGCGCGGCCTCAACGCCTCGCAGTTCAGCGTAATAGCGGATGTTTTCGCGTGCCGTCATGCGCGTATATACACCCCGCGAATCGGTGAGCAGGCCGCAGGCACAGCGTGCGCCGTCGGCATCCGTGGCGACATCAATGCCGTCGATGCTGGCTGCCCCGGAATCGATGGCAATCAACGTACCTATCATGCGGATGGCCGTGGTTTTGCCGGCACCGTTTGGCCCGAGTAGTCCGGTGATGGCACCGCTTTTCCCGGTGAACGTGACGCCATCGACCGCCTTGACGCTTCCGAACTGTTTGCGGAGATCTTTTACTTCAATCATCTCGTGCTTTCCACGTTGAGTAATGGGCTCTTTGCCTCTGCTGCTTTGACCGGTTCGCGCAGAGGCTCGAA
This sequence comes from Burkholderiales bacterium, assembly GCA_026786225.1. Classification (GTDB taxonomy): domain Bacteria; phylum Pseudomonadota; class Gammaproteobacteria; order Burkholderiales; family Usitatibacteraceae; genus UKL13-2. The sequence goes on from JAJAYN010000597.1 coordinate 3,827, forward strand.
GAATGTTGGACGCGGCATGCGTTCGAGGCACTTGATATCGAGATCGACCAATGAAGCCGTTTCAATGAACTTCTTGATCAGTTTTGGCCCGCATCCACGATGGCTTACGCCGTGGCCAATGTTGGGGGCAATGGCGTGCAGGGAATTCGGGAAATTTTTCTTCACTTCCTCGCCGTACTGAGGTGGTGTGACCGGATCGAGCGCGCCGGAAAGAATCAGTACGGGCTTCGCCGATTTCACGGGCTGGTCAAAGTCTTTTGACATGCCGCCTTTGGGCCAAAGCGCACAGGCCTTCTCAAATTCGCCGACGAACAGCTGGCCGAAGGGTTGCGGCTGCAGCCCATCGCGCCTGACCCTGGGTACGTCTTCGGCACAAACGACGGAGAGTTGCATACCTCTAAAGAGCTTTACTTCGGTGGAATCGCCAAGCACGCCGCCGATAGTCATCAATGCTGCGAAGTCACCCTGCTTCGCGCTCGCCAGCGCGGTGGGCAGCATGGCCGCCATCTCTGGCACATACAGGGCGGGGAACACCGCGGTCAAAAGCATTTCGCGTGTGACCATCACGTCACGCTTGAGCCCGGTTACGGGATCAGCCACGCTAGCGCTACGCGGGACTTTGGCGAGTACCGCGAGCAGATCATCGAGCGTCGCCTTAAGGTCCGCATTCTGCTTGCTACATTTAACTTCTTTGCCACACGCGAGCATCATTTTTTCCAGTACCGCACCGGCATCGCGCGCAAAACTTTCCAGCAATGCCAGCGAAGGCGGCGCAACGCCATCCAGCACCACGCTTCGCACCCGACTATCAAAGCGGCGCATGTATTCCATTGCCGCCCGCGTACCATATGAACCGCCCCACAAATTGATGGTCTGGTATCCAAGTGCTTCGCGGACGTCTTCAATATCGGCCATCGCAATCGTGGTGGTGTATTGCGTCAGGTCGGCTTTCTTCGCGAGCTTGTCGCGACATTCTGTGAGTGCTTTGCGGCTGACCTCGTCGCGTTTGGCAGGGTTGGCCATCTCCGGCGATGTTGGCTCCGGAAACGCACAGGCCAAACCATTCGATTTGCCGGTGCCACGCTGATCAACCAGGACCAGATCGCGTTTGTTGTTGATGCCCCCCACAATCGCCAGCGCTTCGCGTGCGAGTTGTGCCGCCGCCTGGCCTGGACCACCTGCGAAGAAGAAAACCGGATCGGGTTCCTTGTTGCGCGCGACTGCCGGTACCACGACAATATTCAAGGCGATCTTGCGGCCTTGACGCGTCTCGCGGTTTTCGAAAACCTCCAGCGTGCCGCACTTTACTTCGTTGTCCACGTGAGCGACACGGCAGGGATTTAACACAAGCGTTGCGGCTGGTCCGGGCGGTGGGGCTTCGCTACACGCACTGAGCAATGTCAGGCAGATTGCGGAAGCGGGGAGAAATTGTTTGCATGGCATTGAAACCTTCCATTCGTGCGTCAGGATTGGCGCACATTACCGGCTCAGGTTTGAGAAGTCAAAACGCGGCCGACGAACACCCGGAAAGTCGGCACGAGTTGCCTATAATCTGTAAATGAATCCCCCCCTTCCCCCTGTACAAAAGCCGACGTTTCCCAAACAGGATCCCGCCACACCTGGGTTTTGGGATGCGCGCTTTGACGCGGCCTTTACGCCTTGGGATCAGGGTGGCGTCCCGCAATCTCTGCTCAACCATGTTGCGCAACACCCTTCGCCCCGGAAGGTGCTCATCCCTGGCTGCGGATCGGCACATGAAGTACTTTTTTTTGCAGATCACGGCTGGGACGTCACGGCCATCGATTTTTCGCCGGCAGCCGTGCTTCACGCAAAGCAACGGCTCGGCAAGTCAGGTAGTCTTGTTCGGGAAGCGGATTTCTTTGGCGACGCCATCAGTCGTGAGGGCTTCGAGGTAATTTACGAACGCGCATTCCTTTGCGCCTTGCCGAGACGGTTATGGGCGGCATGGGCAACACGCATTGCCCAGATCATCCCCGCCGGTGGTTGTTTGATCGGCTTTTTCTTTTTCGACAACAACGAATATGGTCCACCATTTGGCATAGGCCGCGCGGAGCTTGCTGATTTATTGTCTCCGCACTTTGCGCTCACCGAGGATTTGACGCCAACCGATTCAATCGCGATATTCGCAGGTAAGGAAAGATGGCAGGTCTGGACGCGTCTGGGCTAAAGCCGGCAACACTCACGCGGCGAGGTTGCTCGGGTGTTTACCGGCATCGACGACATGGATATTGCTGCCTGCGTTATTTTTCGCAAGTACATTGGCCTCGCGCGCACTGGCCATGACGTCGTGACGTGACTCGCACTGCGCGGGAACGATCACCGACGCCCCAATTGCCAGCCGGGGTGGAGGCCGGTTTTCGGTGCGGCCACGTTTTCCTTTCCAGACGAAGCCCCCATCCACAAGGATCTCGTTGGACAACAGCGCGTTCAGTTGCGCCTGGAATACCTCCAGCGCGGCCGCAAGCCGTTCGCGCCAGTCCACACTTTGCAGCAGCAATACAAAGCGGTTGCCGTGAATATGGCCGACAAAATCAACGCGTTCATCGAGCGCCTGTCGCAGCGCGGATCCCCCAAGCCGTATCAGTTCGTCTCCCTTTTGGAATCCATAGGCGTCATTAAATCCCTTCATGGGATCGATCTCCGCCAGGCAAACGGTAAAGTGCGCTTCGGACTTGAGCAATTGCGCGATGTGCTCGTTGGTCGGCACGGGGCCAGGCAGCAGCGTCATTGGATTGGTGTACCGCGCGGCAGTGAGCTGCGTCTCGCTCATGACGCGCAAAATATCATTTACCGCGCCCATACCGAGGTATCGTCCATCGTCAACGACTATAAAACCGTCGGCAAGATGTTGCGGCGTCGCATTTGCAAGCACCGCCGCAATATCAGAGAGCATCATCGACTTATCGATTATGAGCGGTGCTACATTCATGATTTCACGCGCCTGCTGGCCGAGCTCCGCGGCTTCCCGATCATCGAATTTTTTGATAAAGCGCACGTGCCGTCGCGCGATCAAGCCTACCGGACGGCCGCGCTCGACAACAGGTACGACGTAACGCGTGGCAGATTGGCCGAACAGCGCAATCACATCGCGCACCGCAACGGTCGGCCCCACGATGGAAACCTCACGCGCAAATTGCCCGGCCATCACCAGCGTACCCTGCTGGTACTTGGCCGATGGCGGCACCGGCACACGGTTATCGGCCAACAAAGTGACCACACCGGCGCTTAACGTCGTCGCAGGTTTCTCCATCGGTTTGCCAATGAAATATCCCTGGCCAAAACTAACCCCTAGCTCACGCACCAGCCTGAAATCCGCTTCGGATTCGATACCCTCTGCGATGATCTGGCTCCCGCAGCTTTCGGCGATCTGTACGATGGCTTTGAGGAACTGGGTCTTGATGGGATCGTCAGCAATGCCGGTAACAAAGTGCTTGTCTGCTTTGACGAACTCGGGCTTCAATTCGGACCACAGACGCAGGCTGGAAAATCCCTCGCCCAGATCGTCGATCGCAACCTGAAATCCCATGGACTGATACAACAACAGTGAATCACGGATACGTTCGAAGTTGAATGTGGGTTGGTGCTCGGTAAGCTCGATGACGATCTGGTCCGGCCTCAACTTGATTGCATCCAAAAAATTTTTTCCACGCTCTGGATCGAAACCCGGTGCGGCTACGACGTCTGGAGAGATGTTCAGGAACAACTTGCCCGGCAGACGGCGTGCGGCAAATTCACTCATGGCTTTGTTGACACAGATCGAGGAAAGCAGCACCAGCGTCTCGCTATCGCTGGCTGCATCGAACAGATCAATCGGGCTCTGAAATATGGAGCCTTTCGGGCCGCGAATCAGTGCCTCGTAGCCAAAAATGGAACGCGACTGATAACTCAGGATCGGCTGAAACACACACGACAAGGCCCGGCGTTCGAGAATATCCCGAAACAAGGCAGCATGTGCGTCACGTCGTTCTGCTTTCACATCCGAGCGATCCAAGCTCATCGTGGTCCCCAACGAATTGCTGGCTATATCGTTATCCGCCATCCAACCGCTACGGATGGGCAATGCCGATTGCGCTTGCCCACGCTGTCGGTGCCCGATGCAAGAGAATACATACCTTACGCACTCTTTTGCCCGGACGCCTTTCTAATGTTTACGTTACGCCATATTTCCGGAACCAGACCATAAGCCGCTTCCAACCATCGTTGGCTTCGCCTGGCCGATAGGAAGGCCGATAGTCGGCATGAAATCCGTGCGGCGTATCGGCATACAGCACAATCTCCGAGCTACTACCAGCTTTCTTCAGCGCCTCGCGCATTTTTTCCACGGTGTCGTTGGCGATACCGGTATCCGCGCCGCCATACAAGCCCAGCACCGGCACTTTAAGCGTCGGCGCGATATCGATGGGATGCTTGGGCGTCATCGGACTGCCAGGGCGCACCAGCCCGCCGTACCATGCCACGCCAGCCTTTAGACGCGGATTGTGCGCGGCGTACATCCAGACGATGCGTCCCCCCCAACAGAATCCGGTGACCGCCATCTTGTTTGCATTACCACCATTTTTTACCGCCCATGCCGCCGTTGCGTCGAGATCCGACATGACCTGCTCATCGGGCACCTTGGACACGACTTCCTTGAACAACTCAGCGACTTCCTTGTACTTGGTCGCGTCGCCTTGACGCGCATACAACTCTGGCGCAATCGCGAGATAGCCTTCCTTCGCGAATCGCCTGCAGACATCCTTGATGTGCTCATGCACACCGAATATCTCCTGGACCACCAGCACGACGCCGAGATCTTTCCCGCCAGCCGGCATGGCACGATAGGCCGGCATCTGGCCATCCTTGACGGGGATTTTTACCTCGCCAGCTGTGAGTCCTTTGGTGTCGGTCGTAATCGTCTGCGCATTGACCGGCAGCACCGCAGCGGCAAATCCGGAAGCAAGTGAAGTCATTACAAAGTCTCTGCGCGAGAATTCAGTTTTAGGGGTGAATGGAACAAGGTCTGGAATCGATGCAAGTGCAGCTTTGGGTTGCATGGTAAATCCTCGCGTGGTTGAAAGTGGATTATATGCCCGCCGGAAATTGGTGTTTGAAGAAGCACTTTTCGACGCACGTGTGCCAGCCGGGTTCCGGTTGCAGACCATTGCGCGGTATCATCGGTCGCATGAATCGGGCCTTCCTTGACGTTTTTTTAGCTGGCGCAATCGCGGCGCACGCTTCGTTTTGTCTGTCGGCACCTGTGTCGTTTGCGGAGCCTGAGGCCGCAGTGCAGGCGATGGCGGATGCTAATCCGGAGAAAGAAACCACGGTCACTGCACCACTGCCGGAGCGCCTGCAGGACTTGTTGATCCACGCGATTTCGCTTATCGGCGTCAAATACAAATATGGTGGCAACTCAGCGCAAGTCGGCTTCGACTGCTCGGGCTTCGTTCGTCACGTGTTTGCTGAATCGGCTTCGATTGAATTGCCGCGAAGTTCCTACGCCATGGGCAAGCTCGGCGAATCCATCGAAAAAGACGACCTGCGACCTGGTGACCTGGTGTTTTACAACACGTTGCACCGCCGCTTTTCGCATGTCGGCATCTATCTGGGCGAGGGCCGTTTTGTGCATGCACCCTCGCGCGGCAAGACCGTGGAGATTGTCGATATGTCTGATCGTTACTGGAAAAACCGATTCAATGGTGCGCGCCGTTTGGTCAACGGTGACTGAACAGAAATGAAAACGGCCACTCGCGTGGCCGTTTTTTGTTTCCGGTGCGAATTGATCGTTAAGGCTCACTCGCCGTACATTTTTTGTTTCAGTTCGCGACGCTCCTGCGCTTCGATCGTCAGCGTTGCCGTCGGACGCGCCAGCAGGCGTGGAACACCGATGGGGTCACCGGTCTCTTCACAATAGCCATAGCTGCCATCTTCAATGCGCAACAATGCCGCCTCAATCTTCTTGAGCAACTTGCGCTCGCGGTCCCGGGTACGCAATTCCAGCGCGTGTTCCTCTTCTTGCGTCGCACGATCAGCAGGATCAGGCGCGACGGCCAGTTCGCGAAGGTGCTCGGTGGTCGCGTCAGCGTTGTCGCGCATTTGCGTCTGCAATTCCAGCAAACGGTGCTTGAAGAATTTGCGTTGTGCGGACGACATATATTCGCCCTTGGGTTGTTTCTTCAACTCTGACTCTGTCAGCAAGCCCGGGATACGGGTCTCTACTTTCGCCGGTGCGCTGGAGGTAGATTTTGTAACTGGCTTTTGTGCTACTGGCGGCATAATTTTTTCTACGGTCTTCTTAACTGTTTTGGCCACGGCTTTAGCGGCCGTTTTAGGCGCGGGTTTCGCGGGCACCTTGGCAACTGCCCTGGGCACCGGCTTTGTATTCGTCTTTGTCTTTGGCTTTGGTTTCACTACGCTTTTCGGCGCAGACTTCGTTTTTGCGACGACTTTCGGCGCAGGCTTCGCTTTTGCGACGACTTTCGGCGCAGGCTTCGCTTTTGCGACGACTTTCGGCGCTGGTTTGGCCTTGGCTTTCACCTTAACCGTCGCAGCGCGCTTGCCAGTTGTTGCTTTCTTGCCCGTGGCTTTCGCCTTTGCTTTAGCAGTAACCAACTTCAATTCTCCTGAAACACGCTATCGACGTTTTATGGAATTGCTACGTTTTGGGGAACACCGGAAACACAAAAACGCGTAAGTGTACTTAAACCCCTCTATGAATTCAACGCAATTATTTCGCGCGTCGCATGCCACCGGCTGAAAAAACATACCTGCCTGAAAACCAGCACTGGCGCGCATTCCAGCGGCATATGCCCGGAGAGGCCCGCGCCTGCTGGTTTTCCGGGATGCATTCAACCTTGGAAACGCCCCTTGCTACAATTCGTCAAAGCTGCTGTTTTCTGCCAGCCGACGTGGAATTCATCCGACTCCTGCTGAGTGGGCACCCTAAACCCCCTAAAGTACACCGATAAAGTACTATTAAACTAGTTATTCCAGATCGTGCCGCGCACCAGACCAACGCCCGAAAAACCTGACATGATCCCTCGCTTTTCATCCCTGGCAAACCGTAGCCTGCCGCTGCTCGGTGGCGTCTTCGCGTTGCTGCTGCTCGTGCCCCTGCTCAGTGTCGTTAGCAGCGTTTTTGTCAAAGACCAGGGTGCCTGGGCGCATATCAGCAGCACTATTTTGCCGTCCCTGGCCGCGAACAGCCTGCTGCTCGCGGCCGGCGTTGCGGTCGGCGTTGCGGTGGTCGGAACGGGTACGGCATGGTTGACGGCAAACCATGAGTTCCCCGTCAGACGCATGCTGGAATGGACGCTGATCCTGCCGCTGGCTATCCCGGCCTACGTGCTTGCCTATACATATACGGATGTTTTGCAATACGCGGGGCCGGTTCAGAGCTTTCTGCGGGAAAGCTTCGGCTGGCAGGGTAAACATGATTACTGGTTTCCGGAAATTCGTTCGCTCGGCGGCGCTGCTGCGATGCTGACACTTGCGCTGTATCCGTACGTGTACGTGCTGGCGAGGGTGGCTTTCCTCGAGCAATCCACGTCACTCAACGAAGCGGCGCGTAACATGGGCCTCGGCCCCGTCGCGGTTTTTTTCCGCATCTCGCTACCACTCGCACGGCCCGCCGTTGCTGCCGGTGTGGCGTTGGCGCTGATGGAAACGCTGGCCGACTACGGCACGGTTTCGTATTTCGGCGTACCGACCTTCACGACCGGCATTTTCAATGCCTGGTTCTCACAGGGAGACCGCATTGCGGCAGGCAAGCTGGCGGTGATCCTGATGGGCTTTGTCATTCTCGTCATGCTGCTTGAACATTGGGCAAGGCGCCGGGCGCGCTTTCATCAAAGCTCGGGACGACGCCACGTTCGGGTACCGCTGCACGGCGCAAAAGCATGGTTTGCCACATCGCTATGTGCATTGCCGATTGCCGTCGGCTTTGCCATTCCCACGCTCATCCTTCTCAAATTGGCGCTTACCGAAGGCGACGTGCAATTCGGCGCGCGATTTATCAAGCTTTCGATCAACAGCTTCGGCGTCGCCGCCATCACGGCGATGATCGCGGTTTCGGCGGCACTATTGCTTGCCTACGTGGCACGGTCCTCCGGCAAGCGCATACAAGCGTGGCTCAATCGTTTGGTCGGCCTTGGCTACGCGGTGCCGGGCACTGTCATTGCCGTCGGCGTACTGATTCCGCTCATCGCGCTTGACCACATCCTGGTGGACAGCATTGCCGCTATTTTTGGCTTCAAAACCGGCCTGCTACTCACCGGCGGTTTTCTGGTGCTGATCTACGCATACCTGATCCGCTTCCTCGCCGTTGCTTTGCAAAGCGTAGAGGCCGGCTTAAGCAAGATCACGCCTAACATGGACGATGCAGCGCGATCACTGGGCTCAACGCCGTTTGAAGTGATGCGGGAGGTGCACATGCCACTATTGCGCACCAGCCTCATTACGGCCGGTCTGCTGGTGTTTGTGGATGTGATGAAAGAGCTGCCAGCCACGCTGGTCATGCGCCCGTTCAATTTCGATACGCTGGCGGTACAGACGTACATTCTCGCGATGGATGAGCGCCTGGCAGAAGCCTCAACCGCCGCACTAGTGATCGTGGCAGTGGGATTGATTCCGTTAATCATGGCGTCACGCGCCATTACCAAACCGCAGGATGTCACCGCGGCAAACTTGGCACCCACCGCAGCGCTGGCGACGCCCTGACATTGCCCCACGCAATGCGCAATTGAAAAGCCCCGTTGGCGTGCGCGCAACGGGGCTTTTTAAATACTGGCGTGCCGTAAATTTATTTCCAGCCCGCCCGATCAAATATTTGCGCGGCTGCTGCGTAATTCTTGCCCACTGCCTCCATCGGCAGTGAATCCCGCTTGAAAGTTCCCAACGACGCCAGTTCCCGATTGTCCGGCTTGCCGACGACCGGATATTCGTTGTTGCCGTTGGCAAAATAGTCTTGCGCTTCAGGGCTCGCCAGATACTCCAGAAACTTGATGGCGTTGGCCTTGTTCGGTGCGTATTTCGCGACGCCGGCACCGGAAATGTTGACGTGCGCCCCACGATTTCCCTGATTGGGGAAAATGACGCCCACCTTTCGGCAATCACTTTGTCGGTCGGCTTGTCGGATTTCAAAATTCGCACGAA
>JAJAYN010000598.1 GCA_026786225.1 Burkholderiales bacterium
GGCCTGTCGTGGTCGATCAAAACGCCTGCGACGCTCATTGACCTGCCAGCCTTTCTAAAGTGAATTTGCAATTAAATCTTCCAAGCCATTGCTTTTGTTGGCTAATCCACTTATAACTAGCGCTGTATTTGTGTGAAAACGCTACATTTTGGCGCTTGCCGTTTGGCCGGACCTGTCTCATCACAATGCCAACTACAAAATATCGATTCGTAATCTCGAGAATCTCCGCACCATCGCTGCTCGCTGCCAAGGTTAGACAAAAGGCGGTTCAGTCGGTTTGGCGCTTTTTCCTCGGCGTGGGCGCGGCCACAGCCATAGCCGGTTGCGGAACGCTGCCGGTTGCCCGTTCCGACGGGCACCTCAAAAGCGAAACGTCGGCCGAAAACACAATGGCCAATGGCGTGGTAAATCCTTCATCAGCCGTGCCGCAACCGGTTCGTCAGGTCCCGCTACCGCCGCCACCGGTGCCGCGTATCGAGGAAGTGAAATATTCGGTGACCGTCAATAATGTCCCGGTTCAGGAATTACTGTTTGCCGTCAGCCGCGATACCAAGGTCAATATCGATATCCACCCTGATATCAGCGGACGTGTGACGCTCAACGCGATTAACCAGACTCTGAAACAAATCCTTACCCGCATTTCCAAGCAGGTCGACGTGCGCTGGGAGCTGGATGGCCCGAATATCGTTGTAAAGCCGGATTCGCCCTACTTAAAAATCTACAAAGTTGACTACGTCAACATGCAGCGCGACTCGACGAGCTCCATTGGCGTACAAACCCAGGTTGTCGGCCCCAGCACAGGCACGGCGGGGGCAACCGGCGGCGGGGCGGGACAAAATAGTTCAATCGTAAAACTTGAAAATACCAGCAAGAATAAATTCTGGGAAACCCTTGGCAACAACGTCAGGGACATGCTGCGCGAAACCGACAAACTGCTTCCGGAAGGCAGTTCCGAGACGTTTACGCAAACGCGTGCTCAGGGCACGACGGCAAGTAATCGTCCACAAACGGCGACGCAACGCCGAACGACAGGCCAAACGGCTCAGCCCGGCCAAACCACCATTACCGGACCCGGTGTCGCGGAACAGGTCGGCGCACAAGAGGCGGCGTCGCAAACGCTGACTTTTCGCGAAGCCGCCTCTGTCATCATGAATGCAGAGACGGGTACCCTGGCAATCCGTGCGACATCGCGCCAACATGAAATAGTCGGTGAATTCATTCAACAGATCGGCGGCTCGTCGCGTCGCCAGGTCATGATCGAAGCCACCGTCGTTGAAGTCGTACTGAACGACAAATATCAGTCAGGCGTGGATTGGTCCGCACTCGGTCTGCAGGGCTTGGGGTACACAATCAAACAGAGTTTTACGGGCGCGAATTTGCAGGAGTCCCCATTCTTTTCGTTGTCGTATAGAAACCCGAATGCGGCATCTGGCGGAGATATCTCGAGCACCATAAAGCTGCTCAATTCGTTCGGCAATACACGCGTGCTCTCCAGTCCCAAAATAATGACATTGAACAATCAAACTGCGGTCATGCGGGTAGTGGAAAACACCGTTTACTTCACCGTACAATCTACAGTGACGCCAGGAACGGTGGCGGGCCAAGCCGCAATTGTTTCCTACAACACCACGCCGAATGTTGTGCCAGAAGGTTTCATCATGAATGTCACGCCGCAAATTAGCGAAAATGACATCATTAACCTGAGCGTTCGACCCAGTGTGACGCGCATTACTGGATTTGTGAATGACCCTAATCCAGATTTGGGCAGGGCTGGCGTGATTAGTCGTGTCCCACAAATCCAGACGCGTGAATTCGAAGCCATGATGCGTGTGGCTAGTGGCCAAACTGCTGTACTCGGTGGCTTGATGCAGGATTCTTTTCAGACCAACCGGGACGGATTGCCAATCTTGGCACGCATACCGGTTCTGGGTGATGCGGTCAGCTACCGTAATGATGCCGGCAAAAAAAGTGAGTTGGTTGTATTCATTCGTGCACTCGTCATCCGCGAGGCGAGTGTGGAAGCAGACCTGTCGGATTACAAAAAATACCTGCCAAGCGCACAGTTTTTCAAGGATGCCAGCCCGTCCTTTGACCCGAATAATCCAGGGTTGCCGCTCAATACCAATCCGTTCGTCCCAGAAAGCGAGCCAAGGAAGGCGCCATGAGCCTGCTTCTGGATGCGCTGCGACGCGCTGAAGAGGCGCGGCGCGCGAAGGAGGCCAGTAGCAACGCGACGCAAGCGGAAGGTAACGCCCCCTCTGCCAGCAAATCGCAACCTCTGCTACCTGAGGCACCCTCCTCCTCACCTTCGTTTTCGCCAGTACCATCATCGCCGCCCAGCGAACTTACCCTCGATGACCCCGACGCAATCACGCCGGATCAATCGCGTTCACTTGAAGCGAGCGAAATCGCTCCCTTTACCGCTTACCAGAGCGGGCTGGCGTTGGAGGAAATTTCCGGTGCACGTGTTGAACCGACGGCCCCAGCAGAGTCGAACACGGAAGTCGTATCACGCAGCGCCACAAAAACATCAGCGACAATAGAAACCAGGCAACGCGATGCGGCACGCAATGTATTTGCCTCGAAGCAGCCTCTACAAACTAAAGAAGGCAGCGACAAGCGCAAATGGTTGTTGCCAATCATTGCCGGAATCTTCGTGATTCTGGGCGCGGGTGGTTGGTATGTCTGGAACGAAATCAGCCGAGTCTCCCGGCCGTCAATTGCGCGACCGTCGTCGCCACCTGCCGCGTTACCGCCGGCCGCGCCCAACCCCCGGCAAATCGGCAGTAAACCGATACCGAAGGATGTGCCGATGGTGGCCCAGATCGAGGAAGCGCCGTTGCCCCCGCTTCTGCCACCACCAGCCGTTGAAGCGCCGTTGCCAACATTACCCGCTGCATCGGCAACAGCGCGCGCTCTCTCGGAACGCGAGGCACTCGCCAAGAAATTGAACGACGCGCCCGTGGCAAAAGAGGCTGAGGTCGGATTGAAACTCGCGCGCACCATCGAACCACCCCGGCTCAATCCTGAACTGGCAATCGCCTACCAATCGCTCGCCAATGGCGATTATGCGTTGGCGCAAAGGCAATATTCAAAGCTGGTACTGGCTGAGCCCCTCAACGTGGACGCACACCTGGGCTTGGCAACGGCGGCAGCGCGCGGTGGTAATGGCGCAATGGCGGCCAGGCATTACCGACAGGTCCTTGCGCTGGACCCACGCAATGGCTTGGCCATTATGGGATTGGTTGCGCTCAATGAGGGCGCCCAGCCTGCGTCGCTCGAAATTGAGCTAAAGACCCTTATCGGCCGCAACCCTGACGCCGCGCCGCTTCATTTTGCATTGGGCAATCTCTACGCTGGCGGGCGACGCTGGACCGAAGCCCAGCAAGCCTACTTTGAAGCTTTTCGAATCGATGCGGCAAACCCTGATTATCTGTTCAATCTTGCGGTAAGCCTCGACCAGTTGCGCCAGACCCGACTTGCGCTTGAGTATTACCGCAGAGCCGAAGCAGTGGCATTGGCAAAAGGTGGTGGGCAATTCGACCGCGCAACAGTCGCCCGAAGAATCAAGGAACTCAGCAGCGAGAATGGGCGCAGCAATTGAACGTTGCGGCTTGCACCACACCTTTAATTGCATGTGTTGTCGTCGTCCCAGTTATAAGAACCAGCACGACCGGCGTACCCATGCAATGCAAATTAAGGAACTTCTAATAACCCATCTACCGTTCGCCCTGAGGTATCGAAGGGCCTTGTGGCACATGAATAATCAATCGCCTAGCCTGGGTGTGCTTCGATACCTCAGCGCGAACGGAGGTAAATAGAAGTTCCCATTGGATAAACTCAAGCACTGGCGCGGTCCACAGGCAATAAATGCTCTGGGATGCCCGCCAATGCTAGTGTTTATGCTTTTAACGCGCTCAAATCGCGACAAATGACGCACCAAGCACAGGTAGTGGTGTGATCTGATTTTGTAACTGACTCGTATCCACCCAGGTTGGTGACCGAGACAGGCACAAAAAAGCAGTCTGGTTGATACAATCGGCTATCGACGCTCCAGCAATAACCGGCAACAACGAAGCAGAGAACGGATCAAGCACCAACACCATGAATCAAATGACCTCGCCGATTTCACAACTCCCGCTCGGGCAAACGCTGCTCGCGCGTGGTGTCATTTCGCAGGATCAACTGAACATCGCGCTCACGGAGCAGCGAAAATTTAAAACCCCGCTCGGCAAGATTCTCGTTCAGCTCGGTTTCGTTACCGAAGCAACGATCCGCGACACGCTTTCTGAAAGCCTTGGTCAGGTCGCCATTGATTTATCGAACACCATCATCGACCATACCGCGCTGTCGATGGTGCCCAAGGATATCGCGCGACGCTATCAGGTCTTACCCGTCGATTACGATGCGCAGACACGCAAACTTCTGCTCGCCGTGGCCGACCCATCCAACGTCGTGGCACTCGACCAGATTCGGGCGCTTATCAAGGACGACGTGCGCATCGAGCAAGTGCTGGCGCGTGAATCCGATATTTCCATCGGCATCGAGCAGCACTACGGATTCGAGCTTTCCATCGACGGCATCCTGAACGAGATCGAGACCGGTGAAATCGATTACCAGAGTATTACCACCGACTTTGAAGAGTACAGCCAGCCGGTCGTGCGGCTCGTCGATGCGCTGTTGAGCGATGGCGTAAAGCGCGGCGCATCCGATATTCACTTCGAACCCGAGCAGGGCTTCCTGCGTATCCGTTACCGCATTGACGGTGTATTGCGGCAGATTCGTTCGCTGCACAAAAATTACTGGTCGGCAATGGTGGTGCGGCTGAAGGTGATCAGCGGCATGAACATTGCCGAATCGAGGGCACCGCAGGACGGTCGCATCTCGCTCACGCTATCGGGACGCTCAATCGATTTTCGGGTCTCCGCGCAACCCACCACCCACGGCGAAAACCTGGTGCTGCGTATTCTCGACCGGCAAAAAGGCATCGTCGCCCTCGAAGATTTGGGACTACAGGAAAACGAACTCAAGATGCTGCGCCTGATGATCGCCCGGCCCGAGGGCATCATCCTGGTCACCGGCCCAACAGGCTCCGGTAAAACGACCACGCTCTATTCGATTCTCAACCATGTGAATACCGAGGGCGTCAACATCATGACGCTCGAAGACCC
>JAJAYN010000599.1 GCA_026786225.1 Burkholderiales bacterium
GAGCGGATTTCAGCGTCGCCCACGCTGACGGCAGTGTTCGCTGTGTGCACTGGCGTCATCGGCGCCATCTTGGCGCGCTACATACTCGATGCCCTGCGCTTGACCGCCTGGTGGCAACGCGGTTTTGCCATCGGTGTTGCTGCGCATGGCATCGGCACCTCACGGGCGATGTCGATCCATCCCGAAGCGGGAGCATTCGCCGGCCTCGCCATGGGCATGCATGGGGTGGCAGGTGCGGTGCTGATTCCGCTGATCGCGGACGTGATCATCTGAATGGATATCGTCTACTGGCTGATTTACCTGGGTGTGGGAGTCTTTGTCGGATTCTTTGCCGGTCTGCTCGGCATCGGCGGCGGCTCGGTGATGGTGCCCATCCTTTCTCTCATGTTCACGTCGCAAGAATTTTCAAGCGATAACGTGGTGCATATGGCGCTCGCTACATCGATGGCCACCATCATCCCCGGCGGTGTCGCGAGTGCCTGGATGCATCACAAACACAAAGCAGTCAACTGGCTCGTCGTCAAGCAAATGCTGCCGGGAATTTTGGTCGGTACATTCTCCGGTGCGGTCATCGCGCATTTTTCCAGCACCGCGTTTCTGAAAACTTTTTTCGTCGGCTTCATCTGTTTTCTCGCGCTGCAATTGTTGTTTGATCTCAAGCCCAAGAGTCGTCACGCCTTGCCCGGCATGGGTGGCATGTTTGTGTTTGGCGTGGTGATGGGCGTTGTTTCGAGTTTCGCCGGTATCGGCGGCGCGGTACTCTCGATTGCGTTTCTCACGTGGTGCAACTTTCGTATGCACGATGCCATTGGCACTGCTGCCGCGATCGGTGTGCCGCTGGCGATTGCCGGCACCATTGGATTCGTAGCCACCGGCCTGTTCGACAAAGGGCTGCCGATATGGAGCCTGGGTTACGTGTATCTGCCCGCATTCGCCGGGATCGCCATCACCAGTTTTGCGATAGCGCCGCTGGGCGCAAAGCTGGCGCATCGGATGCCGGTTGTGGTATTGCGCCGTGTGTTTGTGGTTTTTCTGGTGGTGCTGGCGGTGAAGATGGCGGTGTCGGTTTGATTCTTTGTCGTCGTCCCATTGAATGACCACAAGAGTCACGCCGGACAGGGACCAAGTCCAATCCTTGATCGACCGTTTGTCGAACGTAAGTTGAACGTAAATCACGAGCACTGGCGCGGCGTTTCGGGCATTTTCAGGCTGATAGGCCCGCCAATTCTAAGCCTGGCTGCACCCTTTGGCATCTAGCCCATTCCGACTCAAGCAAATCTCACTTTCTAGTCGCGCAGCATGCCGCACGATTTGACAAGTCTATTTACTGTAGCTACAGTAATGAATGCGTATTCAGTTTGACCGGATGAAAGACTTGGCCAACCGGGCAACTCACGGTGTTTCTCTGGCGCTCGCTGCGCAGCTCGATTGGGAAGCCGCGCTAGTCTGGGTTGATGATCGTTTTGATTACGACGAGGTGAGAATGATCGCACTCGCTCCCGAAACAGCGACGCTGTACTACGTCGCTTTTATTGAACGTGGTGATATTTGCAGGGTTATCAGCCTGCGCCGCGCCACTCGCCGAGAGGTAAAACACTATGTCGAAAATATCTAAGCGTGTCGCTGTGGTGATGCCCACGGTTGCCGAGAACAAGCGCATTACCGCAGCAGCAAAGGCGGACCCTGATGCGCAGCCGCTTTCGGCCAAGCAGTTGAAGGCAATGGTGCCGATACGAGCTTTGCGTGGCCGTCCGAAATCGGCAGCTGCGAAGCAACTGGTTTCGGTGCGCTACAGCCCAGAAGTTCTGGCTTACTTCAAGGCGACGGGTGAAGGCTGGCAGACACGGATGGATGGGGTATTACGTCAATATGTGATCCGTCGTTCGCGACCAGTCTGACCGCGGGCAAAGACAAACGATGCCTTTAGTAATTGACATTCGTTGAACTCAAATCCCATTCCAATCCCGCATGATCTTCTCAAAAATCTCCACCGACTGATCGATACGACTCACCGAGCACCACTCATCCGTCTGATGCGCCATTTCCGGTTGGCCAGGACCAATGATGACAGTCGGCACTGCGCCGCCATAGCCTCTTTTCAAATCCGCGCCATCGGTCGAAAACATGATGGTCTTGGGTGAGGGTTTGCCGTCGATGAATGGCGTGGCAGTCACATAGACGCTTTCGATCCACTCATCCGGTTCGGAATAGAGCGGCGGCGTATCGACAATTTTTCGAACGCTACCGATATCGCCGATCAGGTTCTGGATCGAATGACAGAGATGCACGTGATCGATCCCCGGCACGGTGCGGATATCAACCGTGAGTTTTGCCGAGTCAGGCACGGAGTTGGTATTGAGTCCGCCGTGGATGGTGGCGATATTCATGGTCGGCTTGCCCATGACATGGTGGCAATCGATGCCGCACTCGTGCTTCCAGTCGAAGTGTTCGAGCTTGGCGATCACTTTGTTCATTTTCAGAATCGCGTTCTCGCCTTGTTCCGGCATCGAGCCGTGCGCGGTTTTGCCCTTGGTCTCGATTTCCACCCACATCAGGCCCTTATGGCCGATGTAGGGATAGTTGGCGGTAGGCTCGGCAACAACGATGGCGCCGGCGCGGTCGAGCAATTTTTCTTCGGCAAGGTACTTGGCACCTTCGCAGCCGACTTCCTCGGAGGCCGTGAGCACCAGCGTGATGCCGGGGGAATTTTTAAGGAAAGGCGCCAGCTTGATCGCGGCGACGACGAAAGCAGCGATGCCGCTCTTCATGTCCGTCGAGCCGCGTCCAAACAGCCGATCACCATCAGTCTCGCCGGTGAACGGGTCTTTTGACCATTTGGCCATGCCGAGCGGAACGATATCGATGTGGCCGGTAAAACAAATCGGCGGTTTTTCGTGCCGGCCACCAACAGTCGCGAACACGCTGGTGCGCGCCTCAGCGAATTCGTGATACTTCACCTCGAAGCCCGCGGTTTCCAGCAGCTTGCCCAGATGGTGCGCACAATCCCGCTCCATGCCGGGCGGGTTAATGGTGTTGAAATGCAGCAGTTCGCGGGTGAGTTGAAGGGGCTGAGTACGCATGGTTTGCTGGCCTTAATGAGCGGTTTTCTTCCTTCGCATCCAGTGATTCATCGCCTCTACCGCCACCGAGAACCCCAGCGCGAAATACAGATATCCCTTGGGGATCTTTAAGCCGAAGCCGTCTGCAATGAGCAACACGCCGATGAGCAGCAAGAACGAGAGCGCGAGCATCTTGATGGTGGGGTGCGCGGAAACGAAATCCGACAGGGGGCCGGAGGCGACGAGCATGATGAGCATGGCCACGACGACGGCGACGACCATTACCCAAAGCGTGTCAGCCATGCCAACCGCCGTTATCACCGAGTCCAGCGAGAAGATAATATCGATGATCGCGATCTGCACGACGATGGCTGAAAACGCCGCATACACTTTTGGCGCATCGCTGTCGGCTTGTGAATTACTCTCGCCCTCCACGGTCTCGTGAATTTCCAACACCGCCTTCACCAGCAGAAACAGGCCACCACCGATCAGGATGAGATCGCGCCACGAGAAGCCGTGATCAAACATGGTAAACAACGGTGCCGTCAGCTTGACGATCCACGCCAGCGTCGCCAACAACAGCAAACGGGTGCCAAGCGCAAGCGTCAGTCCAATCTTGCGACCCAAATCGCGCTGATGCGGCGGCAGTCTATTGGTTAGGATCGCTAAAAAAACGATATTGTCGATGCCGAGTACAATTTCAAGCGCCGAAAGTGTGAGGAGGGATAGCCAAATTTGCGGATTGGATACACACTCGAAAGTGAAAAATTCCATGGCGTTGGTTTCTCGAAAGCTATTGGACAAGAGTGCATGTTACCAAAGGTGTTGTCAAAAGAATGTGATCTGCCCATGTTGCCAAGGCAGTGGATTTGCATGGTCGTGGTTTTGGTCTTTGTCGGCTGCACACAATTGGGCAGCGGGTTATATCGGCCAGATTTGAACGATGACATCATTGCACGGGTAGCGCTGGGGCAAACCGCGCAGGAAATCACCGCGCTGCTCGGCGCGCCATATCGGCGAATGCGATTCGATAATCTCAAGTCGACAGCATGGGATTATCGCTATCGAGATACCTGGGGATACTGGGTGGATTTCAGCGTGATGATGGGTGACGATGGACGTGTCGTGAACAAGGTCTCGGTACGCCTAGATCCAGTCGACAGATGAGTGAATGCAATAAGGTCCTGCCGCTTATCGCGTCAATCTGTCCAGCGCTTCACGGTATTTATCGCTGGTCTTTTGCGCAATATCTGCAGGCACATCGGGCGCAGGCGGCTTGCGATTGAAGCCAATCCCATCCAGCCAGTTGCGGATGTATTGCTTGTCGAAACTCTCCGGTGACTCACCAACCTTGTAGGTCGCCACCGGCCAGAAGCGCGAGGAATCTGGCGTAAGCGCCTCGTCAATGAGGTGGAGCCTTCCATTCGCATCGAGACCAAATTCGAACTTGGTATCGGCGATGATGATGCCTTTACCGAGCGCATATTCTGCCGCTTCCGTGTAGAGC
>JAJAYN010000600.1 GCA_026786225.1 Burkholderiales bacterium
GATCGCACGCGTCAGCGCAACATACAGGGCGTTGACAAAGAATTTGTAGACTTCCAGCGACTTGTCGTCTTTGTGTTTGCTGCGGCTGTAATCTAGCGACTCAATCGATAGATCTGTCTTGACCACGCCGTCGGCAATGTCATTGAACTCAGTACGGTGGTCAGAGATAAAACGGTAGAGAACAATATTCTCGTACTCGAGTCCTTTGGCTTCATGAATAGAGAAGAGCAACGGGGTGCCGAAATGCTTTCGCGCTTCCGCCTTATCCTCATCACGCATGACCAGAACCGCAAATTGGGTAGATTGGCGAATTTTCTGGTCCAACTCGCGTTTTGTTGTGTCCTTGTCTTGTATCAGCGCGACCTGACCTGCTTCGTCGCCGACAGCCTGAACGAGATAATTACTTTCCCGATCAATTGAGCCAAAACGCCGTTGTTTGATTTTGAGCAGTTGGTTGGCAACCCGGGTCGCCTCTAGCCCATTGCGAAAGTTGGTCGTGAGGACATGCAGTTGCTGCCGCTCTGCAAGCTTGGCATCCTGCCAAAAGAGGCTCTTCACCTGACTCCAGGAAAAGAAGTTGGGGTGAACAATCTGGTTGGAATCACCACATAGCAGAAAATTGGCGGGCTTTTTGAGCGTCTTGAGCACCAGGGCAAGTTGAACGGTGGTGATATCCTGCACTTCGTCAACGACCACGAAGTCGTAGCGCGGCGCGACCAGCAACAACCATTCCTGCGCGACGAGGTTGAGGTCGTAGAGTTTTGCCTCTGCCAGCCAGGCGCGATATTTTTCGAATAGATCGTAGAGTGTGTCGCGTTGCTCGACAGGAAAAATGGACTGCCGGACACCAAGCGAGCCATAGTCAAGCCGGGACAGGACGCCTCCTGCGCCAGCTGAAATCACGCCACGAATTTCTTCAAATACCTGATGGGCATCCAAACCTTTGAAGGTATTGCGCATGCGCAAGAACCAGCCGGCGAAATCGCGCCAGCTGGCCTCCCGTCCGGGCGGGACGCGGATGGACTCGATAAACTCGCGGTAAGAGAGAAACACCGCCTCCTGTGCGCTGTGTTCAAAGCCATGCCCGTAATACAGATCACGGGCGCTCTGCGCCAGGTAGCGGGAGTGGGTAACGTAAAGTACCTCACCCTGGGCGTGCTTGAGTTTCTCCAGCGTCAGCGCCGTTTTGCCGCTACCCGCGCTGCCAACAACAATCAGCGGAGGCAGGTGCCGATAGATGGCTTCCTGCGCATCGTCGAATGAAATCGGCTTGTCAAGCAGGTGGATCGCGGTGCTTTCCGGGTGCAGGTAGCGCACAGGCTGTGCGTCGCGTACGGCATCGTCGGCATCACATTCGGCAATCTTGTCTTCATCTATCGCTGCCCCGCGCAGAAAGCGCGACTTGTCGTAATCATGGTTGGCAATAACTTCCAGCATCAGGACACAAACCTCACCCTGATGTCGCACAAGGGAAAATAATAGCCGGTCGGTATCATCGAGCTTGGCCCGGTAAAACTTGCCGTGGCCAAGATTGGCCAGTTTTTTGACCTGCGCGCCACGAAAATCGAGACGCGCAATGGCAGCAGAGACCTTTTGGTAACTTGTCTTGACGCGGGACGTGTCGAGACCAATGTATTCAAGAATCTTCATGTATATCGTGATGAGTGCAGTGCGCCAAACGCAAGCGACCTAATGGTTCCGGTGAATGGCAACCGGGCTCTAGAGTCCCTGACCGATGCGGGCTTCAATTCACGTGATGCGCGTAGATCTGTTTGAGGCCCTCGATATTGCGGATGCGTACGAATTTCTGCTCAACCTCGATGAGGCCATCTTTGTGGAATTTGGAAAACGCGCGGCTGACGGTTTCGAGCTTAAGCCCCAGGTAGCTGCCGATTTCCTCGCGCGTCATGCGCAAGTGAAACTCCAGGGGTGAATAGCCGCGCGCGTTTAGCCGCTGAGAGAGGTTTAACAAAAAAGCGGCGATGCGCTCTTCGGCACGCATTACGCCCAGTAGCATCATGACGCCCGATTCACGCACGATTTCGCGGCTCATCAGCTTGTGAAAGTGGCGCTGCAGGCCATCGATTTCGCGCGACAGCTCCTCCAGCCGCGTGTAGGGAATGCTGCACACTTCGCTGTCTTCCAGCGCGACCGCGTCGCAGTTGTGGCTGCCCTGACCGATGCCGTCCATGCCGAGAATCTCACCTGCCATGGAAAAGCCCGTGACCTGATCGCGGCCGTCTTCATAAGTCACTCGTGACTTGAAAAATCCGCTACGCACCGCGTACACGGCGTCGAACACCTCACCGGCGCGATACAAGGTCTCGCCGCGCCGAATCTTGCGGCAGATATTGACCATGGCCTCGATCTGATCCAGTTCCTCATTGGAAAGACCCGCAGGCAAGCACAGTTCGCGAAGATTGCAGGTCGCGCAGGCGGCTTTTAGTTCGGCTAACACCAGTTGGGTATTTTGCTGTCGTGCCAATTCCGGTTGTGCCATGACGATTCGCCTGCTTTCAGTTTGATCCACATCAAAACACAAATTTACCGACACGGCACGATGGGCGCATGCATTCCCAACTCTCCCCCGCCGAATCCGTGCTGATTGATACCGAACTCGTCCTCAAATACGACAAGCCCGGCCCACGCTACACGTCCTATCCCACCGCAGACCGCTTTATCC
>JAJAYN010000601.1 GCA_026786225.1 Burkholderiales bacterium
GCACCATTGTCTATGTCGTCAAGGAAGATAAAACCGTATCCCTGCGGCCGGTGAAAATGGGTGCCGTTGAAAATGACAACGTCGCGATCGAGTCGGGCGTGAAGCCCGGCGAAATGGTCGTGACGGATGGCATCGATCGTCTGCGCGAAGGTGCGAAAGTTGAAGTGACCACGCCGTTTGTGCCGCGCGCCCGTATGCCCGGCGGAGGCGATCCTTCCAAACGCGGCAACCGGTCAGGCAAGGGTGACCCTTCGCAATCCGCACCCGCACCTGCACCCGCTGCACCTGCGCCTGATGCCGCACCAGCGCCCGCCACGGGCAAGCCCGCCGCTGACAAGGCCACTGCCCCGAGCAGCGGCGCTGCGGCCAAGCCTGCAACCGTTGAAGCCGCCAAGCCTGCTTCGCCGCCAGCAGAACCCCCCAGAGGGGGTGGCTGGCGCGATATGAGCGACGAACAAAAGGCCGAACTCAAAAAGAAAATGGAAAGCATGACCGACGAGCAAAAAGCCGAATTCCGCAAGAAGATGCGGGAACGCGCGCAGCAAAGCGGGCAAAACTAGGCGCTAAATGAATCCCTCACGCCTATTCATTCTGCGACCGGTGGCGACCTCGCTGCTGATGGTTGCGATCCTGCTCGCCGGTTTTCTCGGCTACAAGCAATTGCCACTTTCGGCGCTGCCTGAGGTGGACTACCCCACCATACAAGTCGTTACGCTTTACCCGGGAGCCAGTCCTGACGTGGTGACTTCCGGTATCACTGCACCGCTGGAGCGCCAGTTCGGCCAGATGCCCGGTTTGAAGCAGATGTCTTCAACCAGTTCGGGTGGGGCATCGGTCATTACCCTGCAATTTGAATTGTCGCTCGCGCTTGATGTTGCCGAGCAGCAAGTGCAGGCGGCGATCAATGCGGGCAGCAATCTGCTGCCCAGCGATCTGCCAGCGCCACCGACCTACAGTAAGGTGAATCCGGCAGATGCACCGATCCTGACTATCGGGGTGACCTCGAAAACGATGCCGATGCCACGCGTGCAAAATCTCGTGGACACTCGTATTGCGCAAAAAATTTCGCAGTTGCCCGGTGTTGGTCTGGTCACGCTCTCAGGCGGGCAGCGTCCCGCCGTGCGGGTGCAGGTCAATCCGAAAGCGCTCGCCGCGACCGGTATCGGTTTGGACGACGTACGCACCGCCATTGGTGCTGCCAACGTCAATCAGGCCAAGGGCAGCTTTGACGGCCCCGCCCGTGCTTACACCATTGACGCCAATGACCAGTTGAAGTCGGCGGCGGAGTACCGGTCAATCGTGATCGCATTCAAGGCCGGGGCACCGATCTATCTGACCGATATTGCTGACGTGATCGAAGGCGCTGAAAACGTCAAGCTTGCCGCGTGGATGAACGAGACACCGGCAATCATTCTCAATATCCAGCGCCAGCCTGGTGCCAACGTGATCGAAGTCGTGGATCGCGTCAAGCAGTTGCTACCTGGTCTCGCGTCGACCTTGCCGGCATCGGTTGAATTGATGGTATTGACCGATCGCACCGTGACCATCCGCGCCTCGGTGAACGATGTGAAGTTCGAGCTGATGCTGGCCGTCGGGCTGGTGGTGATGGTGATATTTCTGTTCCTTCGCAACGTTGCAGCGACGATTATTCCGAGCGTTGCCGTGCCGCTGTCGCTGGTGGGTACGTTCGGCGTGATGTATCTGGCCGACTACTCGCTCAATAACCTCTCGCTCATGGCGTTAACCATTGCTACCGGCTTTGTGGTCGACGATGCCATTGTCATGATCGAGAATATTTCGCGCTACATTGAAGAAGGTGATTCCCCGCTGGAGGCCGCGCTCAAAGGCTCGGCGCAAATTGCCTTCACGATTATCTCGCTGACGTTTTCACTGATTGCGGTGTTGATTGCTTTGCTGTTCATGGGCGATGTGGTCGGACGTCTGTTTCGTGAATTTGCCATCACGCTCGCCGTCGCGATCCTGATTTCTGCCGTCGTCTCGTTGACGCTTACGCCGATGATGTGCGCGCGTCTGCTCAAACACACGCCCGAAGAAAAGCAGGGGCGTTTCTACAGAGTCACCGGCCGCTGGTTCGATAACATCATCGCTCGCTACGGCGTGATGCTCAATTGGGTGCTGGATCGGCAGGCGCTCACATTGCTGGTCGCTATCGGCACGCTGGTGCTGACGGTGCTGCTTTATATTCTGGTGCCCAAGGGTTTTTTCCCATTGCAGGATACCGGCGTCATTCAAGGAATTTCGGAAGCACCGCAATCGGTTTCGTTTGCCAGCATGTCGCAACGCCAGCAAACGTTAGCGCAGGTGGTTCTTGAAGATCCGGCGGTAGAAAGTGTGTCGTCGTTCATCGGCGTCGATGGCATCAATTCAACGCTCAACAGCGGCCGACTGCTGATCAATCTGAAGCCGCACAGGTTGCGCGACGCAAGTGCCGCTGGTGTGATCGAACGAATGAAACCACGGCTCGATAAACTCGAAGGCATCAAGCTTTATATGCAGCCGGTACAGGATTTGACGATCGAAGACCGCGTCAGCCGTACCCAATATCAGTTCACGCTGGAGAGCACGAACGCAGAGGAGCTCAGTGTGTGGACCCACAAGCTTGTGGACAAGCTTGGGAGCTTGCCCGAACTTGCGGACGTGGTATCGGATTTACAGGATCAGGGCCTGCAGGCATATCTCGATATTGATCGGGACACCGCTGCGCGCCTCGGCGTGACACCTTTATCGATCGACAACGCGCTTTACAACGCATTTGGCCAGCGCCTCATTTCCACGATCTTCACCCAGACCAGCCAGTACCGGGTGGTGTTGGAAGTGAAGCCAGAATACAAGCTCGGGCCGCAGGCGCTGACTGAGATTTACGTAAGCTCATCGACCGGGCAGCAAATCCCGATATCAGCCGTTGCGAAAGTGATCGAAAAACCGGCGTCGCTTGCCATCAACCACATCGGGCAGTTTCCGGCCACGACCATTTCCTTCAATCTCGCTACTGGCGCTTCGCTGGGTGATGCAGTGAAGGCAATTGAACAGACTGAGCGCGAGTTGCAGGTCCCGGCCAGCATACGGACCGGGTTTCAAGGGGCGGCGTTGGCGTTTCGTGCTTCGCTTACCAATACCCTGTTCCTGATTCTGGCTGCCATCGTCACCATGTATATCGTATTGGGCGTGCTCTACGAGAGCTACATCCATCCGGTGACCATCCTTTCGACTTTGCCGTCCGCCGGTGTCGGCGCGTTGCTGGCGTTGCTATTGTCGGGAAACGATGTCGGCATTATCGCCATCATCGGTATCATCCTGCTGATTGGCATCGTGAAAAAGAACGCGATCATGATGATCGACTTCGCGCTGGACGCGGAGCGGCGGCTGGGTATGCCGCCGCGCGAAGCGATCTATCAAGCCTGCCTGTTGCGGCTCCGGCCTATTTTGATGACCACCATGGCGGCACTGCTGGGTGCCTTGCCGCTGATGTTGAGCACCGGTGTCGGATCGGAACTGCGGCAGCCGCTTGGTATTGTCATGGTCGGCGGCTTGATTTTGTCGCAAGTGCTGACGCTGTTTACCACGCCTGTCATTTATCTCGCTTTTGATCGCGTGGCTGCGCGTGTCAACAAGCGCGATGATTCCGGGCAGGCAGCCCGTGCCGATGGCACTGCCGGGGATTAAGTGAATATTTCCGAGCCCTTCATCCGCCGACCCGTCGCGACCACACTGCTCACGCTAGGCGTCACCCTGGCGGGTGCGATTTCCTTTACGCTGCTCCCGGTTGCGCCGCTGCCGCAGGTGGACATTCCCACTATTTCGGTATCGGCCTCGCTCCCCGGTGCCAGCCCTGAAGTAATGGCGGCCACGGTGGCAACACCGCTGGAGCGCGCGCTGGGCCGCATTGCCGGGGTGAATGAGATCACCTCGCAATCTTCGCTTGGGAA
>JAJAYN010000602.1 GCA_026786225.1 Burkholderiales bacterium
GGATGGGGTTGCGCGCATCGTCCTCGATGGCGAACAAATTGCTCCATTCGGTGGCCGACATTTCGCCGGTCTCATCAAACTTCTGGCCGAGAATCTGTTCTGCGGGCTCGTTGTAAAAAATGAGCGTGCCGACCGTGTCCACCAGCAGGATGGGCATGTCGAGACTGCTGGCCAGTTGCCGCGCCAGGATGATCTGTATGGGTTTGGGAGATGCCACGCGATGCCTTTCAGAAAAACCGGTGCGCCGACATGTTGATCTCGGCGCGGCACCACTCGATGATACCCGTGTGCAATTCGTCTGTCCGTGTACCAGCGCACATTGGCATGAAATGGTTCGCCGATGTCGCAGAGTTTTATGTGCGGCATCGCACCGACTCGACCCGCCAAAATGGCTACCCTGATCATCGTCAACCTCGACTATCAGGGAATCCGCATGAATTTAAACGTAAGCATTGGTCCATTGATCTCTCTCCTTGCGGGGATCCTCATTCTGATCATGCCCAAGCTGCTCAATTACATCGTTGCCGTGTATCTGATCATCATCGGTCTTCTGGGGTTGCTCGGCACGGGTAGTTTCAGTCTGCGCTGACACACGCGCCATCCAAATGGTAAAACGCGGGTGTTGGGGATATTTGCAGGCGTACTGACTGCGCTGCCGGCCATGGCGGGCAAGGTTGTGTTCGCCGCCAGCGTCGCCGCGACGTCAGCCAGTCCGGATTCGGTAGAACCAGCCGGCGCAAACCGTATCACGCAGCGTCCGGCCAATGTGGTGAAACTGCCGAGCAACGCGCGTGTCGATCCGGTGCTCTACCGCGCGCATCGCCTGCTTTCCATCGATCAGCTCGGCTGCCTAGATCCGGGTGTGATCGATTTCCGTTTTGCGTCTGCGCAGCTGGCACCGTATCTGCGTGCCGCCAACCCGCAATCGTATTGAGTCACACCGGGGAGCGTCGGGCGGTTGCGACGAAGTCATCAGTAACGAAAGCGTAGATCAAGCAAGGGCGCGGCTCTCAATGCAGTTTCTTTTTACCGGGTTTAGCTTGCGCCGCGTCGGAGCCGGGTTTCTTTGCGGTTACGTTGGGGCGCTCGTTTCCGCGCGTGCGCAACGATTGAAAATACTGGAATATGTCGATGGCCAGCATCGGCAAATCCTCGCGGCATTCCTTGAGCAAGTCCGACATTTCGCGTGGCTTAATCTGCTTGAGCGCCTTTGGATCGATCTCGCCGGCGAGCAGGCTGATCGGGAATAACAGTTCGTTGATCTCATTTTCGTCGCCCGCATCCGTCCACGCCACGGTTGAAGACTCGACGCCATCCAGATAGGCCTGACACCACGCGCTGTAGTCGTACTCACCCTCGTCGGCGGCGTTGGAAGGGTCGGTCAGATTCAGCACCAGGCCCAGCGATTCAGCCGCTTGCAGATCGGCGACGATTTCGGCGTGAAAGCGCATGAGCAGGTTCTTGACGGCCTGCGCTTGATCCGCGCTTTCATAGTCAGGGTTGCCGAGAACGGCTGGTAACCACTGCTCGGGCTTCACTGTTTGCGGCCCGCTGATGGCCGCACAAAGAAACCCCTGAATCTCGTCCAGGCCCATTGCCTGCGCCTTGAATGCGGGAGACGCCAACAGGGTTTCGAGGTGGGAAATCTCGGCGTTGGTGAGCGGCGTAGCTGGCGTGGAGGTCATGGGTGATCCGGACTGGAGATGTTGAAGGGATAAGGGCATGAATTGCTCGACAAGCCCCCAGCTGTTGCTGTTGGCGATAATATTAACTTAATCGTCAGGATGAATTGACGACGGCCGAAAGATTGCGTTGAAAGGATTGTGTTGCGAGCCGGGGTTGCGCTGGATTTGAATTTGCCGCGAACCTGTTGCGCGTGGCACTGTCCACTCCATACCGTGCCGCCACCCCGAGCGGAAAACGTAGGTGATCAGGTGAAGAGGTAAACAACATGAAAAAACGGCTACTGGTTTCCGGGCTGGCGATGATGTCCGGATTTGCCGCGGCACAGGAAGTGGGGAGGGTGGTTTCCAGCACCCCCATCACCCGTGATGTGGGCGTTCAACAAAAGCAATGCGCGCCGGACGCGAGCCTGCACGACGCGTGCCGCAGCGTCACCAATTTTGATAAACAGACCACCGGCTACAACGTTGTTTATGAGTACGCGGGCAAACAGTACACCGCACAACTGCCTGAAGATCCCGGTACCACGGTGAACCTGCAAATTTCACCTGCCGCCGTCGCGCGACCAGCCGAGCGTGCTTCAACCGCGCCGCGCGCATTGACCAATGAGCCGATTTACGAGGAACGCTGGGATGCTGACCGCGACCGGCCTTATCGCGTTTTGCGCAGCACCGAGGGCTGGGATGCGGATCGTGATCGCAGCTACACGACAACGACATACACCGAGCCGCGCTACGTCGAACGCATATATGCAGAGCCGCGCTACTACGCACCCGGCGCTTATTACGGTCCCACCAGCTATGGCTATTACCATGCGCCGATTTGGCCGCTGTTGGGCCTGTCGATCGGGATCGCCAGCAGCTATCGGGGTTATGGTGGCTATGGTGGCTATGGTGGCTACGGTGGTTATTACGGATACGGCGGCCACCGCGGTTATCGCCGACACTAGACGTTAATTTTTAGCCGGTCTGAACTTGAAAGTCCAGCATTGGCGCGCTTCACGGAATGTTTCCGGCTGGAAAGCCGCGCCAGTGCTGGCGTTTACCATTTTAGTCAAATAGCCGTTTGATGGCGTCCGCATCAAAGCGATATACCTGATTGCAGATATCGTCGTTTACCTCGACGACACCAAGCTCGGCCAGCGTCGCTTCCACCTCCTCGCGGCCCAGTGAACGCAGCATGCCTTCGACTTTTTGCACGTCGCGCTTGCACGCATAGCTGACCGGCTTTGCTTCGTATATGCGCACATCCTCCTCACTGAACAATCGTGCCAGCAATTGCTCAGCCGGCAACGTGGTCAATTCCAGCTCGCGCACACTGGCGGCGAGTTGTTCCACACGCGCCCAGCCGTCGGCATCTTTCTGATCTGCGTTCGGCAGCTTTTGCAGCAGCAGTGCACCTGCACCGGTAGCGCTTGCAGCCAGCCACAGATGCGTGGGCAGTTGTTCGGACAGATCGAAATAGTGTTCAAAACACTCCGCCACGGACAGCCCCGATACCGGCACGATGCTCTGATAAATCTGCGTGGTCCCGACGTACGTGATCGTCATCGCCAGCGTGCAGTCATCCACCCATTCTGAAAATGTCGCCGACCCGCTGCTGGCACGCATCGCCTCGGCAGGCTTGATGTGCGTGCCAGCCATGCCGCGCAACGCCAGAGATTCGGTGCAATCGAGCACCGCCACCGGTCCGCTGAATGTCTCGGCACCTGTCGCGTCCGGGGCATGCTTGCGCTGGATTTGCAGGGCGGCCCGGCCCGGGTGTTTCAGGCCTGCACCAACCAGCACAGCCACACAGGCAAGCTCGCCGAGAAACTGGCGGATGTTGGGTGGGTAATGTCGTCCATCGTGCATGTCACGCCACACGTCGGTAAGGCGTACCACTTGCCCGCGAATGTCGAGGTTATCGATGGTGAAACGGCGGCTGTAGTTGTGAGGCGCGGTTGCTGTGGTCATATCGGAAGTCTAACAATTTTGGCCATCGCCGGACGATGCGCATCGTCCGACCGGGACCGCGCATTGCGGACTGTATGCATTTTCAACAAGCCGCGACCCACACTTTCACCCATGACCCAGAATGCGTGACAAGCCATGCGACTTTACCGGAACGCCAATGCGAATCCCCCCGCTTTCAATGCAGCCCTTGAGGCTGCTGGCAACACCGTCGGCTACGTTTGCGGCCAGTCGATCTCCCTGATCATCCACTCGCGAAACGCGCGCACTTTGTGGCTGTTCACGGTTTGCGGCAGGCAAACCAGATGGTAGTCGTTCTCCGACTTGACCTCGATGTCGAACAACTTCACCAGATTCCCATTGGTGAAATCGTCTGCAAGCGGGCGGCGGCTTCAAGCACCGGCAGGGTCGTTAGTGGCGGCAGTCGTTTCATGTCGGCATGTGAATTAAATTCAACTATTGAGTGAGAAATGATCGTTTGTATACGCCTTATTGCAGGTTTAAATTACACCCTCGCACCACGCTGTATGGTTTTTAACTACAGCAAATTATTTCACATCAAAAACCGTGAGGGCAACCATGAAAACGATGACCGTACGCTATAGCGACAACGCCGCCACCCGGCTGACACTCGAACGCGACCAAGTGGCTTCGACCACCGAGGCGCGCGGCATGGCGTCAAATCGCTATCGCTGTTGAACGAATTACGTTAGTGTGACCGCTGAGGTCGGCGGGCTGGTCTGCCGAAATTTTTCCGATCTTGCCTGAGCTTGTCGCCATGCGTTCATTCACACAATGGGAGAAAACCATGAGGTTGTCATACGTTGCAGGTGCTGCGATAGCACTGCTGATGTCCAATGTCGTGCTGGCAAACGCCGATCTGGCCAAGGCCAAGAATTGCCTGACGTGTCATGCAATCGCCACCAAAGTTATCGGTCCTGCATTCAAGGACGTTGCAAAAAAATATGCCGGCCAGAAAGACGCGCCGGCAAAGCTGGCCAATAATAATTAAGGGCGGCGTCGGTGCATGGGGCACGATGCCGATGCCCGCCAACGCACAAGTCAATACCGCAGAGGCGCAGAAATTGACGGCGTGGATTCTGTCTTTGAAGTAACGCGCGTTCGTTACAACGACAGCTTCATGATGAGCTCTCCCTCATCGTCTTCGCCGGTACGCACGAATCCCGCACGCAGGTAAAACGCTTCGGGGTTATTTTCTTTCGGTACAAACGAGAGCAGCATGGTCGCGGCCCCGGGGCGGGTGCGGGCATGGGCGATCAAAAGGCGTATCGCGGCTGCACCGAAACCATAGTGTTGGTAGCGTGCGTCGATCATGAATCGCCACAATGCGATGTAGGGCGCGCCTTCATAAAGTTGCGGTTCCGCACTTTCGGTCTGCGACCAATCCTCCAGCATGGCGAAACCCACGGGTCTATCGTCCGCGTAAATGCCGCGAAACCACGCTTCCTTGTGGAAATACGCCTGTGCGATGGAAACAGAATTCGGTGCCACCAGCCCATCTTGGCCGGGGCCGACCTCCATGCGACAGAAGTCGCGGACGCTGCTTTTGGTGATTTCGCGCAAACTGACGGTCGCGTCGCGCGTGAGGGCGTGGTTGTTTGTCGTCATGGGGAAAATTGTATCTTGCCTGTGTCGGCGTGACCTCGTCCGCACCAATGGATTTCAGGGACAATGGCTGCCGTGAACGTTAAACAGCCTGCGCACGCGGTTTCCGACGCGCCCTCTTCCTGGGTGTTGTATCTGCTCGAATGTGAAAATAGCAGCTACTACGCGGGTATCACCACTGACCTCAATCGGCGGTTTGCAGAACATGTTTTCGGTATTGGCGCGCGCTATACCCGCGCCAATCCGCCCCTGCGGGTTGTGGCGGTCAAGGCGTTTGCCGATCGCGCCAGCGCGTCGCGCGCAGAAGCCGCCCTGAAGAAATTGCCACGTGCGTTGAAACCCGGATATTTTGAAGAATAACCCGCATAAAAATTAAAACACCAGCATCGGCGGGCTCTGCAGGCCGTAAATACTTGCTAAGCCGCGCCAGTGCTGGTGTTTGTTTGCAGGCGAGGCGCCAATCGGGCGCGTAACTTCCGTCAGCGAGGGCTACTTCCAGCCAGCCTGTTTGGAACAGGCTTCTGCTGTTTTCGGATTGGCTTTTTCCCATTGTGTGATGGAACGTGTTTCATTGTCGTCCATCTTGTCATTCATGCACACACAATACTTCTTGACCACGCCCTCTTTCGCGCCCTCGTCCTTGTTGTCTTTCATGCACTGCGCGACCCACTTTTTGTCGTCGGCAGTTTGCGCCATTGCAAGGCTGCTTCCCATCAGGCAGGCAAACAAACACATCACACTAATTTTCAGTTTCATGACTAGGCTCCAGATTGGTTGATCGAACACTACGGTCGGTTTTAATCGGCTATGCGCACTCCTGCTGTCGCTGGCGCCCTGCAGCACGTTTGTCGTGCTGGTATCAGGCGTGCGCAGCGATCCGCTGCGGTTGCAAAAAACATCCGGAACAACAGGTGAAACTGATACGTGAAGCCTCCCTCGCGTCGACCCGCCGTTGCGGCGCTGCCGCGTTCAACGAAAAAGCCGTCCCTGTGCAGCTTGTCGAGCAAGACATCGGCTTCGGCGACGTCACTCGCGGCGATGACGAGACCAGCGTCAAATTCCGGTGGCCCGCAGCACGCGTCTAGCATAACGCGCGTTGTCTCGGCGAGGCGATCTTAAACCTGCCCACGCTGGCTAACCAACGTACGAAACGGCCGTGACGATCGCAATTGACAATGTCCATCGGCAGGCATAACTATATGGTTCGCCAAAAAATGTTGAGCATTTCACTTCGCAACCTGCTGACGCTTGTGCTTATTGGTAAGGCGCAGCCGCGTTTCGAGAAGTACGCATGACCGGTGGCTAGTCACTGCAACGCTGCTGTCGGGTGAAGCCGGTCCACGATGGATCGGGTGGCGGATTGTCAACGCATAGCAAACCAACCAACTCAGGGAGCAAAGATGTCCAAAAAAATAATGGCGTAGGTGCGAAAAGATTTTTTGGTGTTTCAACCGTGGTCGCGGCGCTCATCGGTGTGGCGGGGATGGTGCAGTCGGGTGATAGTCAGGCGCAACCCAGCGCGCCTTACGGCTGTGCCTGCCTGCACAACAACAAGACTACTTCTGCAATCAACTACCGTTTCCGCTGGGGCGACCGTGACTGGAAAAAGGTGTCCCTGGCATCGGGCAGCTCGCAGTG
The DNA here is from genome assembly GCA_026786225.1 of Burkholderiales bacterium. Classification (GTDB taxonomy): domain Bacteria; phylum Pseudomonadota; class Gammaproteobacteria; order Burkholderiales; family Usitatibacteraceae; genus UKL13-2. The sequence goes on from JAJAYN010000602.1 coordinate 6,900, forward strand.
GATGTGCTGGTCATACAAGGATGCCCCCAAATCCCCCGAGCTCCTGTTCCAACTCGATGTGGATATGACGTCGACCGCAAAATGGGAAACCTTCACCATCAGTCGCGCGCAATCGAAAGCGCAGTCGTGTTCGGCGATACCAGCATCGGCGCACTACCACGTAGGCTATGTGGCGGGTTCGAACAAAAAGAAAATCCAGATCTACGGCGGCAAGTCGTAATCCAGTGACGAAGATAACCGGGTGCCTGGATGGGCACCCGGTTATCTTGAGGTGGGCCGGCCGCCAGCACAGCCGCACCGCCCATAAATTATGGAACTTCTAAAAACCCCCTTTCGCCCTGAGCCTGTCGAAGGGTAGTGATTCAAGATAATGATTCCATTGAGTAAGGCGGTGGTTCGACATGCCTTTAATCCTGAGCTTGACGAAGGGTCACCACGAACGGATTCGGGGTTTCTAGAAGTTCCCTTAGCGGGGCTTGCGCGTAGAGGATTTCTTCTTGGGTTTCGCCTCAAGCTGCTGTGAATCGACAGTCGCGGGCTGTTGCATCATGTTCCACGCCCACAAGGCGGGATTGATTGCCGCGCCGCTTTTCGCCAATGCCTCAAAGTTTGGCGCCGCATCACTTGCACCCGCCTGAACGCTCTTGCTGGCCTCGCCGAGCGAAGCAAGTGCTGCCTGCTGGTATTTCAGCGTCTGTAACGATAACTCAACCATGCCTACCGTACCCTTCAACCAGGTCAACACCGTTTCGAGCTCGCTATTTTGCGTTCAATCTCTTTGGGATCCAGCATCGCGAACATCGATGGCGCGGCCACGCCTGCGTTTGAGCCTGCGGGATTTAGCATCGACTGGAACAACGCAAAATAGTCGGGAATGGGCGAGTTGGCGGGATTGGTCATGGCAGTTATCCGGGTCAGTTGTGCTTGGCGATGAATTTCCGGACCTTTGGATAAACCATCTCACGATATTTGCGCCCGCTGAAGATTCCATAGTGTCCAACCGCAGGCGCAGTGTAATGCTGGCGCTTCGCAGACGACAACCCGGTACAAAGTGTGTGAGCCGCTTGCGTCTGGCCGCTACCCGAAATATCGTCTAGTTCGCCCTCGATCGTGAAAAGCGCTGATTTCTTGATAGTGGCCGGTCTGACCAATTCACCTGCGACTTCTAGCGTGCCACGCGCCAGACTCTGGTCGTGAAACACACGCACGATAGTGTCCAGATAATATTCGGCGGGAAGGTCCATCACCGCATTGTATTCGTCATAAAACTTGCGGTGCGCCTCGGCACTTTCACCGTCGCCGGCAACCAGCTGCTTGTAGTAGTCGATATGCGAATCCATGTGACGATCCGGATTCATGGCGATAAAGCCGGTGTGCTGCAGAAACCCCGGGTAAACGCGTCGCATGGCACCGGGGTATTTCACCGACACACGTTCAATCACATTCTGCTCAAACCATGAAATCGGTCGGCGCATGGCGAAGTCGTTGACCGACGTTGGATTCTTGGTCGCGTCGATGGGACCGCCCATCATGGTCATGCTATTGGGAAGCGCTTCCCCGCGCGCAGCCATCAACGAGATCCCCGCCAGAACCGGCACCGTCGGCTGGCACACAGAAACCACGTGTACCTTGGTGTGATGTGCACCACGCATAAAGCGGATGAATTCCTGCACGTAAGCGACGTAGTCGTCAAAATGAAACGGCCCCTCAGCGAGCGAAACTTCGCGCGCGTCCTTCCAGTCGGTAATGGTCACGTCGTGGTGCGGCAACATGGTGCGCACTGTATCGCGTAGCAGGGTGGAAAAATGTCCCGACAGCGGCGCAAAAATCAATACCTTCGGCTCGTTCAGCGTCGTACGTGCTTTCTTGAAATGCAGCAACTGGCAAAATGGTTTGTCCAGCAACACCTCTTCGACGACTTCAACCGTGCGGCCATTAACATCAATGTGTGGGATGTCAAAAGGAGGGCGCGCATAGGTCTTGCTGAGCCTGAGCATCAACTCAAAGCTGGCAGCCATCTTGTTGGCTTGTGGGGCATAGGAAACTGGCGAAAAGGGGTTGCCAAACGCAACGGCGTTGGCCTGCGCCCACCAGCGCCATGGCTCCATGACGGCGCGTTGCATATCGTGCACTTGGTACAACATATTTACTCTCCGAGGGCGTCTTGAGCCGAGGTGTCCATGTTGGCAGCAGCGTCTCTGCGCTGGCTGTCATTGCGCTGTCATCATTCTACTGCACTGCAACATATACGAGCGTAGGCGCTAACACAAGACATGATAAGTAACGAACTCTGATACCATCGTAGACAGAACGGCATAAATATAAACGCTTTATTTTCAACAGCTTAACAATTGATCTCGCATGAATACTATGGCACCACGTCATTCTGAAACCCCAAGTAACACCGCCTTTTACCCCGCCATCGAGCCGTATCAGGCAGGCACACTGTCGCTCGATGGCATTCACACGATGTACTTTGAGCAGTCTGGCAACCCGGCCGGCATGCCGGTGGTTTTCCTGCACGGTGGGCCGGGCTCCGGCGCGTCGCCGGCGCACAGACAATTTTTTGACCCCGACTTCTATCGCATTGTCATTTTTGATCAACGTGGTGCCGGGCGCTCGACGCCGCACGGTGAGTTGCGTGACAACAGCACGCCCCAACTCGTCGATGACATGGAAACCTTGCGCACGCATCTCGGTATTGATCGGTGGATGGTTTTTGGTGGTTCCTGGGGCTCCACACTCGCGCTGGCCTATGCCGAACATCATCCGCAACGCACCACGGCACTCATCCTGCGCGGTATTTTCCTTTGCCGCCAATCGGAGATCGACTGGTTCCTGTCGGGGCTAAAGCACATCTTCCCGGAAGCATGGCGCAAATTCGTCGGACATTTGGCCGGCAACAGCCACGCGCGCGTAGCCGACGATGAGGCAGGGGCAATTCTGAAGGCCTTTCACGCACTGCTAACCAACCCCGATCCCGCGGTTCATATGCCCGCAGCACGGATCTGGAGCATGTACGAAGGTTCATGTTCGACGCTGCTACCCAATGAAACACTTGTCGCCAACTTCGGTTCCGACCGGATGGCGTTGGGATTGTCGCGTATCGAGGCACACTATTTTGTAAACGACATTTTTCTACCCCGGAATTTCCTGCTCGACAATATCGGGAAAATTCGTCACATCCCCACCACCATCGTACAGGGTCGCTATGACATGGTCTGCCCGATCATTTCAGCCGATGATCTGGCCCGGGCTTTCCCTGAAGCCGACTATCACATCATTGATGACGCCGGGCACTCCGCGTTTGAACCCGGCGTTCGCGCAAAGCTGATCGAGACAATGGAAAAATTGAAGGCGCGGTTTCGCTAGAGTAACGGTACCCATGTCCTACCAGGAATCAAGCCTATGAAGAAGTTCCTCAAAGCCGTTCGGCTCGATAATTCCGACGCAGAGCTCTATCGGCAGGGCGGTGCATGCGACGAAGACGAGTGGGTCACCTCGGGTGGATTTGCGGTGTGCAATCTGGCCGCAGGCTATCGCTGTGAGCCTCGCTGTTACTGCGACGCGTCGTTTCTCTCGCTGACACGACGCGCACGCTGCACGATTGCCGAAGTCATTGAAGTCGATGAGACCGACCTGGAACTCTTCAAAGACCAGATGGCACAGCATCTACTGTTCGACTGGAAGGCGCCTGATTTCGAGACCGCGCGTGGCGTAGCCGAAGAGGAAATCAACTATACGGCCGAACTCGCCGCCGCCTTCCCTGCAGAAGTTTGGATTACGGTCACACGCTCGGAGGCTGCCGACGGCAGCTTCGATGAGAAATATAACCAGTACCAGCGCCTGATGGTGGGCGCGCACAAACTATAGGTCTGTACGCGCGTTTGAATGACCCGATGAGGCTGACGCGACCACAATCAGGTCGCGAGCAAATCCACTTCAAACAATAACGTCGCGTTCGGCGGAATAACGCCACCCGCACCGCGCGCGCCGTACCCCAACTCTGGTGGAATGACCAGTCGACGCGTGCCGCCGATCTTCATGCCGGCAACGCCCTCGTCCCAACCGCGGATCACTTGCCCGCCACCGAGCGAAAACTGGAACGGTTGGTCACGGTCTTTGCTCGAATAGAATTTCGCGCCGGCGACGCCGTTGTTGTATAGCCAGCCGGTGTAATGTACCGAAACGAAATTGCCGCGCTGCGCTTCTGCGCCGGCACCTGCAACGGTATCCTCATACTGCAAGCCGCTTGGTGTGGTATTCATAAACTGCCTTTCGGGTTGTGTAAATGTGGAAATTTCTCGGCGGCTTAGTGCTTGATCGCATCCAGGCCGGTAGAAACTGACGAGGTGATTTGGGTGCTGGGCCAGCCACAAACTGCAGCGATGGAACGCTATGGTGGGGATTTGCATCAGCGCCCTGTGCCCAAAGCGCCCGTCATGCCAGCCCGGACTCTTTGCGGACAAGCTCTTAGCCTGAGTCCGGTGCCATTTTAACCGGCGGCTGGAACAAC
>JAJAYN010000603.1 GCA_026786225.1 Burkholderiales bacterium
AGGAAATCTTGCGCAAATACGGCGTCGCCACACCACGCGGTGTCGCATGTTTTTCGGTCGATGAGGCCGTCAAGGCGGCTGAGTCGCTGGGAGGCAAGGTTTGGGTCGTCAAAGCGCAGATTCATGCGGGTGGCCGCGGCAAGGGCGGCGGCGTCAAGGTGGCGAAGTCCATCGACGAGGTGCGCGATTACGCCTCCAGGATTCTCGGCATGACGCTCATTACCCACCAGACCGGTCCCGAAGGTCGGGTGGTCAAGCGCCTGCTGGTTGAAGAGGGTGCAGACATCAAGAAAGAGCTCTACGTCGGCATGGTGGTAGACCGCGTAACCCAGCGCGTGACGCTAATGGCGTCCAGCGAAGGCGGCATGGACATCGAACACGTGGCAGAGCACACGCCGGAGAAAATCTTCAAAGTCGCTATTGACCCGGTGAAGGGCTTGTCGGACGCTGAAGGTGATGAAGTCGCAAAGAAAATCGGCGTGCCGGATGTTGCCGTTGCGCAGGCACGCAGCTTCATGCAAGCCCTGTACAAAGCCTTTGACGAATGCGACTGTTCGCTGGCTGAAATCAACCCGCTGATTTACACCGGCGACGACAAGGTGCTGGCGCTCGACGCCAAGCTCAATTTTGATTCCAACGCACTTTACCGTCACCCCGAAATCGTGGCGATGCGCGACCTGGATGAAGAAGACCCGGCTGAAATCGAAGCATCCAAATTTGATCTGACCTATATCTCGCTTGACGGTGACATCGGCTGCTTGGTCAACGGTGCCGGGCTGGCAATGGCGACCATGGACGTGATCAAGCTTTACGGGGGATCCCCTGCAAATTTCCTTGACGTGGGCGGCGGTGCGACGGCTGAAAAAGTGACCGAAGCCTTCAAGATCATGCTGAAGAACCCGAACCTCAAAGCGATCCTGGTCAACATCTTCGGCGGCATCATGAAGTGCGACGTGATCGCCAACGGCGTTATTACGGCTGCGCGCGAAGTGAAACTCAATGTGCCACTGGTGGTGCGCATGAAAGGTACCAACGAAGAGTTGGGCAGAAAGCTGCTTGCTGATTCGGGGTTGCCGATTATTTCGGCCAACAATATGGCCGAAGCGGCAGAGCGGGTTGTTGCGGCGGCTGCAAATTTCAAAGCAGGTAAATAATCATGTCGATACTCATCAATAAAAACACCAAGGTGATTACCCAGGGCATCACTGGCAAAACTGGCATGTTTCACACCAAGATGTGCAAGGAATACGCCAATGGCGCAAATTGCTTTGTCGCAGGTGTGACGCCAAAAAAAGGTGGCCAAAGTTACGAGGGCATCCCGATTTTTGAAACCGTTGCCGAGGCCGTCAAACAGACGGGTGCCACCGCATCGGTCATCTACGTTCCGCCACCGTTTGCCGCCGCCGCCATCGACGAAGCCGTCGAAGCCGGCTTGGAATTGGTGATCTGCATCACCGAAGGCATTCCGGTGCGCGACATGATCCGCACGCGGCAGAAAATGCAGGGCAAGTCCACCATCCTGATTGGGCCCAATTGCCCCGGCGTGATTACACCGGAAGAAATCAAGATCGGTATCATGCCTGGCCATATTCACAAGAAGGGTCGTATCGGCGTGGTTTCGCGCTCTGGTACGTTGACATATGAGGCGGTCGGACAATTGATGGAACTGGGCCTTGGCCAATCGACGTGCGTCGGTATTGGAGGTGACCCGGTCAATGGCTTGAAGCACATCGACGTGATGAAAATGTTCAACGACGATCCAGAAACGGATGCGGTGATCATGGTCGGCGAAATCGGTGGTGACGCTGAGGAAACCTGCGCACGCTGGATGAAAGATCACATGAAAAAACCGGTCGTCGGCTTCATCGCCGGTGTCACCGCGCCGCCTGGTAAACGTATGGGACACGCAGGGGCCATCATTTCCGGCGGCAAAGGTACGGCACAAGAAAAACTTTCAGTGATGGAAGCGTGCGGAATCAAGGTAACGAAAAACCCGGCAGATATGGGGCGATTGCTGAAGTCAGTTCTATAGGTTCAATGCAGCGCACTTCCCCCTTTGAAAAAGGGGGATCGAGAGGGATTGAACGTCGCGGTCACGGTTCAACCGACAATCCCCCAGCCCCCTTTTCAAAGGGGGAGAACAGAAAATCAGGAGCCGAACTTGACCTCTCCCTATCCGCACCTGCTAGCGCCACTTGATCTCGGCTTCACCACGTTAAAAAATCGCGTCCTGATGGGCTCCATGCACACCGGCCTTGAGGACAGGGCCAAAGACTTCCCCAAGCTCGCCGCATATTTCGCCGCGCGCGCCCGTGGCGGCGTAGGACTGATCGTGACAGGTGGATTTGCCCCTAACGTCGAAGGCTGGCTGTCACCATTCGGCTCGCGCCTGGCATCCTCTGGCGCGGCCCGCAGCCACAAAGTGATTACCGACGCCGTGCACGACGATGGTGGCAAGATCGCGTTGCAGATTCTGCACGCGGGGCGCTACGGTTACAGCCCGTTTTCCGTCGCACCTTCGCGCATCAAATCACCGATCACGCCGTTCACACCGCGCGCCCTGTCGGCAAGTGGTATCGAGCGGCAGATCAAGTGCTTCGTGCGCGCCGGCAAGCTGGCGCGCGAGGGCGGCTACGATGGCGTCGAAGTGATGGGCTCGGAAGGCTATTTCATCAATGAATTCCTGGTCTCGCATACTAACCAGCGCACCGACGGCTGGGGCGGCAGTTACGAGAACCGCATGCGCCTGCCGGTGGAAATCGTCACGCGCATGCGTGAGGCGGTGGGCAAGGATTTCATCATCATCTACCGGCTATCGATGCTCGACCTTATCCCCGATGGGCAATCCTGGGATGAAGTGGTCATGCTCGCCAAGGCCATCGAAAAAGCCGGTGCCACCATCATCAACACCGGTATTGGCTGGCATGAGGCACGGGTGCCGACAATCGCTACCTCGGTCCCGCGCGGCGCATTTGCGTGGGTCACAAAGAAACTCAAAGGCGAAGTAGGGATTCCGCTGGTCACCACCAATCGTATCAATACGCCTGATGTCGCCGAGAAAATTATCGCCGATGGTTGCGCCGACATGGTGTCGATGGCGCGGCCATTGTTGGCCGATCCCGATTTCGTGATCAAAGCGGCGGCCGGTCGTGCCGACGAAATCAACACCTGTATCGGCTGCAATCAAGCCTGCCTGGACCACGTGTTCAAACAAAAGCGCGCTTCGTGTTTGGTCAATCCACGCGCCTGTTATGAAACCGAGTTGGTGTATCTGCCCACCTCAAACAAGAAGCGTATCGCCGTTGTCGGTGCTGGTCCGGCCGGTCTCGCATGCGCGACCGTTTTGGCAGAACGCGGGCACAGCGTTGATTTGTTTGATAGCGCCGCCGAGATCGGCGGACAGTTCAATATGGCCAAGCAGATCCCCGGCAAGGAAGAGTTTTATGAAACGTTGCGTTACTTCAAACGCCGCATCGAGATCACCGGCGTCACGTTGCATCTGAACAATCGCGCCAGTGCGGAAACACTGGCCGCAGGCAAATACGACGACGTCGTGCTCGCCACCGGCGTCACGCCGCGTGACCCGAAAATCGCAGGGCAGGATGCCGCCCATGTGCTCTCGTATATCGACGTGCTACTGCACAAAAAGCCCGTCGGCAAGCGCGTCGCCGTCGTCGGCGCGGGCGGCATAGGTTTTGATGTTGCCGAATACCTGGTGGACGCGGGCCATTCTGCCGCGCTGGATGCGGCGATGTGGATGAAAGAATGGGGCGTGGGTGACCCATCAGTGGCGCGCGGCGGGGTGGTGAAGCCTGAAGTGGGCGCGCCTGCGCATCAGGTAACGTTGCTGCAGCGCAAAGCTACCACGGTAGGCAAGGGCCTGGGCAAAACGACGGGATGGATTCACCGTGCCGCACTTAAAAAGAAACGCGTGGAAATGATTGCCGGCGCCAATTACGAAGGCATCGACGACAAGGGGCTGCACATTACCTATGGCGAAAAACGCGAACACCCGGCACTGATCGAAGCCGACACGATCGTGCTCTGCACCGGACAGGAGCCGTTGCGCGAGTTACAGGCGCCGCTGGAGGCGGCCGGTGTCAAGGTACATCTGGTGGGCGGCGCGTTCGAGGCGGGCGAGCTGGATGCCAAGCGTGCGATTGACCAGGCGAGTCGATTCGCGGCGTCGCTGTAGTCAGGTCGCTACGCGTGCGCTAGCAGATTCGCGAATGCGGCGCTATTTCAACGCCTCAAGAATCTTTGCTACCACCGCTTTGCCCGGTGGCGTCCACGGCGCGATCAATTCGAAGTGTCCCGAATTTTCCACGGCAATCAGCTCGACACTATCGCCGCTTTCTTTCGCACGCGTCTGGTAGCGCAATCCAATCGCAGGTGGCACGATGCCGTCGAATACGCCGTGCATCAGAATTTGTTTTACCCCCAGCGGCAACATCTCTGATGGCGATGTGTCAAGAAACGGTGCGTTTTTGGCGCCGTCCGCGGGCGTGCGTGCAATCGCATCGGTGAGCTGATCGACTGTTTTGTCACCGCAGGCATGTGCACCGGCACGCGCGAAATACGCAAGATCAGGAATGCCGGCGATACCAATCACTGCCTTGAAACGCACCGCTTGATCGCGCTTGAGTGCGCTGCTTGCCGGGATGCGGTTTTGCGCCGCCACCCACAGTGCCAGATGGC
>JAJAYN010000604.1 GCA_026786225.1 Burkholderiales bacterium
CACGCGTGCCAAGCTGTCTGGACAAAAACTTCCGGATCGCATTTATAGCGTCAATGCGAGCAAGAGTGAGATCTTCCCGTTCAATGAAAACATACGTGCGATCGTAACCGGCTCCCTGGGCGGCGAGAAATTCGACAATTACTACAGGCTTAGCCGGGCGATGGTGGGTCTGCAGGGTGAAGTTCTCTACCGCCCGTCGGCTGATTTTGATGCGCCGACGCTATCCGCCTTCGTGCAGTCCACGGCCGAGCGCTACCAGTCGTCGCTACGCAACGGTTACCGATATTCTGTCGGCGTTTCCATTCGCCAGCCGCTCACCGACCGGATTAGTTTGTTTGGTGCGCTCACGCACAATGAACGCTACGGCAAGAGCGCGGTATTCAATAACCGCTTTAATGCGGTCCGATTGAACGTCGACTACACGTTTAGTGCGACCGAGACCATTTATCTGACTGGCGAATACCGACGTGGTCAAATCGTATCAACTGGCTTGCCGTCACTCGAAAACATTGAGGTCGCGGACTTGTTTGTTCAGGATGATGCGTACATCGGCGGCCAGTTCTTCAGTTATCGCTTCGACGGCAGGACGGTGCTCTCTACACTGGGCTACAACCTTGGTCTCGGCCCACGTCACTCACTGGACCTCTCCTGGCGACGTGCCCAGTCAACGCCGAGTTACCGACCGTCGTTTGCGACGTCTCCCACGAGCTATATTGCGGACCAATATTCACTTGTTTACCTGATTCGTTTTTAAAGGATTCGATCGTGCGCTACCATCGTTCACTTTCCTCGGCCTCACCCATTGTGATTGCGCTCTTGCTCGCCTCGTGTGGCGGTGGCGGCGGCAGTTCAGGTGATGTGGCACCGGCGTCGCCACCGCAAGTTGTGATTACCGAGTCGACGCCTAACCGGTTTCTTACGTTTCCGAATCCGCAGGTCTTGCCTGATGGTTCTTTTCAAACGACTTCGGTCGAATGGGCAACTGCCTATTACGCGGCAGTAGACCCGGCAAACCAGAAAGACACCCTCGACAAATGGAAGGCCGCAAACGGATTCGGCGGTGCCACCGGCACAGAGGTGAACGTAATTTTCGGCGACATCCGCGACCTTGGCTACGGACGCAATTTGACGTTTCGGCAGAATACCAATGGCACCGTTGCTGCCAACGTTGATAATTATTTCGTCGAGGCCGCAGCCGGCTATACCTATACCCGCATTAATTTAGACGCGGCCATCGTCAAGGATCAGCGCCAGCACAAGGGCACCAACGCCATCGAATTCAGCCCTGGTCCCAACGGCGGCCCGAGTTTTCTCAAGTTCTATACGTTTGATCCGGGCACCGGCACGCGACGAATGACGATCAACATGGATGGTCGCGGCGAAAAAGCGATGCCGGGTCCTTGTATCTCGTGTCACGGTGGCCGCGGTGACGCGTTAACGCCACCTGACGCAAGCGGAAAACGCCTCTTTAATCTGGTACAGAATTCCGTGTCGCAAGCGCGTGGGGATGTTCAGGCGCGCATGCACCTGCTGGAACCTGACGCGTTTGACTACTCGACTGTTGCAGGATTTTCGCGCGCCGAGCAGGAAGCCAAGATGAAGACCATAAACAAAATGGTGCTTTGTACCTATCCCATCGTTACGCCTTCAACATTCCGGGAGGATGCATGTCGACCACCGGCGAACCGGAACGAATGGCAAGGCACTGCCGCCGCGCAGATCAAGGATGCCTATGGCGGCAATGGCATGCCCAACGTCGTGTTCAACGACACCTTCGTGCCTAACTCCTGGCTGGTGGCAGGTCAATCAACGCTGTACAAGGAAGTGATCGCGACATCGTGCAGGGCTTGTCACAATTTGCGCGGAACCGGTAATCAATCTGACCTCGATTTTGAGGAGTACGAAAAGTTTCTCGCCTATTCAGACCGCATCAAGGCCCATATTATCGACCGTGGCAACATGCCCCTGGCAAAGTTGGTCTCAGAGGCTTATTACAGCAGCAACCGTCCTGAAATTCTTGCGACCTTTCTTGAGAGTCAGGGACACAGCGTGCGCGACAGCAGCGGCAAGGCATTGCGTCCCGGACGACCAATTAGCGATCCCGGTCCTGACCGGGTCGTTCGGCCGGGTGCGAGCACACTTTCTGCAGCGGGCAGCCTCTACGCAAACAGCTATGCGTGGAGCCTGATTTCTGGTCCCACCGGCGCAACGCTTACCAATCAAAATGCCACGCAAGCGACCTTTAACGCGACTGCGAACGGCACCTACATCGTTCAACTGATCGCGAGTAATGGCACGACGCAGGGTGCGCCCGCGCGGCTCACGATCGTTGTCGATAGCGCCTTGCCGAACGCGCCAGCGGCGATTCGATTCAACGATATCAAGGCCGTGCTGCAGTCTTTGCAAGCCGGGTGCACCAACGCGGGATGTCATGCGCCGGGCGGGCCGACGACGGGTGTGGTGCCGCCGCTTTTTTACACCAATTCGGATCGCAACGGCGATGGCATCGCAGGGGATGCAACCGATGACCTGTGGTTTTACACGGAAACGAGAGGGCGGATTAATTTCACCGATATCGTTTCCAGTCCGTTACTGCGAAAGCCATCAGGCAAGCACCACAACGGCTTGCAGCGTCCGGGATTCAATACCAACGTCGCGCCAGGGCAGTCTTCGCGTGCCAGTTATGACCTTTTCCAGAACTGGATTTTGAGCGGCGCGCCGCAATAAGCGGCACGCCGTTTACTACGGCACGAACGCGCGAGCCGTAAACTAGTAATTACGCCGTGGTGCCGTGTATGCGTCTTTGGAGAAGACGAAAGCAGGCTCGCGCCCAACCAGCGTTTCTATCAACGCCAGCTCCTGATCGGTATGGTTAATGAACGGCGCATTGCGAATGTTTTTGCCTTTGCCCTCATTGCTGAGAATATAAACCGGCCGGTCGTGCTGTTTGGCCATGATGGTTTCCTTGCTCTCGGGATCTGCGTTCGAAGCGATTTCCGTCACGCCGTAGCAAGTACAGAAGTAAGTCTGGTCCGGTTCTGCTTCCATGTAAAAACCCGTGCCGCGGATACCGACCGTCGCGTTCGGGGTACGAACCCGCATGGGCGTATTGCGCGACACCGATAACAATGCGCCACTGAGCAATCTCAGGCCACTGATGACAAGCGATGTGTCCGCTTTCTTCTCGGTTTCGATGGTGAGCTTGCTGCCACCGCGAAGGATCATGGAGTTGCTGTTGACGACAAAGATAATCTCGCTGCCTTTGGCCGTTTGGACGGTATCACCAGGTGCGACAGGTGTATCTAGCGTCGCGGGTTTGTCGTTGACAGTGGCCTGCCCGGAAATCCGGTAAATCGATTGCTTTGGCGGCAGTTTTGCCGGCTTGCTGCCGAAAATACTGAATCCCTGTGCGCTCGCTTCGGGAAGTGAAGTGGCAAACGCGCCAGCAGCAAGCGCTTGAACCAGCACCCGGCGACGTGGATCATCAGCTTCGTCAAAATTTCTCATTACTGCTCCTGATGGTTTGGCCATCGCGTAAGGTTGACAGTAAAAAACGGAAAACCGTCGATGGCATGATTACGTTGATACGGGTGTCAATAATATCTGGATGCATAAGGCGATGCGAGAAATTGTTGCCGCGATCAGGGGATATGTGGCCTCTCTCGGCAGATATCCGTGGTCAAACACCATTACTGGCGGGGCCCTCAGGCCGCTTTTGCTTCAAAACCCGCGTCAATGCTAGTGATTGCGAAATTTATCGGTGGCGCCCTCGACACGAATCGAACGTGTGACCCTCCCCTTAGGAGGGGGATGCTCTATCCACTGAGCTACGAGGGCGACGAATCGGCAATGAACCGCTGACGGGCGAAATTTTACGCGTAAAATGACGCGCTGCCCAACAGTTCCCGAGCGAACCACGCGTCGCGACCGATTGTGACTGTTCCGGGCCGGTCGGGCGGTCGCGTTCGGCCATTCGCGTGTTTCCACCTACCAATATTGATTGCTGCCCCCGCTATGCCTCTCCTGCAGTTCAAAAATTTGGCCCTGGCGTATGGCGACGTCGCACTTCTGGATCACATCGAACTCACCATTGAACCCGGTGAACGTATCGCCTTGATCGGCCGCAACGGCGCAGGTAAATCCAGCCTCCTGAAAATCCTCGCCGGTATCGCCAAAGAAGATGACGGCACCATTTCACAGGCGCCGAACCTGACCATCGCGCTGGTCCTGCAGGAGCCGCAATTTGATGAGCTGCAAACCGTATTCGACGCGGTCGCAAGCGGATTGGGCCACGTTGCCGATGATCTGATCGCCTATCACGCGCTTACCCATGGCGCTGCAGGTGCGGGGGACGCAGATGCACTTGACCAGTTGTCGGTGTTGCAGTCGCGCCTGGAAGCCCACGATGGCTGGCAACTGCAGTCGCGCGTTGGTCACGCCGTTGCGAGACTGGGGTTCGACGAGGATGCAACACTGGGATCGCTTTCCGGCGGCTTGCGCAAACGTGTCGCACTCGCGCGTGCGCTCGTCGCCGC
>JAJAYN010000605.1 GCA_026786225.1 Burkholderiales bacterium
TGCCTGAAATCATCCCCACAATTTTCCTCGCATGCGACGCCCATGAAATATGTTGATTTTCATGGCCGCGTAAAACATGGACAGTTCAGCCATTTGCCTTGGTCTTTTGGCGTGGCGCGTTTCCGTGGTAATTTGCGAAGGCATGTATCGCGTTTTCAATTGGTGCGTTCCCGCCAAGAAACAGTTAGAATCCCCCTCTTTATTTCAAAGCCATGACGCGCGCCTGCAAAATGGGCGGTAATTAAAGGATATTTCATGGACTACGCTCAACAACAACGATCCCCTGGCAAGCACCTGACCGGGATAGTCGCTGTCCTCATTTTGCACATCGTGCTCGGCTATGCCTTGCTTAACGGCTTGGCGACAAAAGTGATGGAAGTTATCAAGAAGCCGACCGAAACCAAAATCATAGAAGAGGTGAAGAAGTTACCTCCTCCTGATACACCGCCACCGCCACCGCCAAAAATGGTCCAGGTTCTGCCGACGTTTGTGCCCCCGCCTGAAGTCATGGTTCAAGCGCCTGTCGTCGCGCCGATCATCTCAAATCGCACCGCTGTCGCGCCTCCTGTGTACGCGCCGCCAGCGCCGCCGGCGCCGCCAGCGCCAGTCGCGGCACCGAGTGTCGGCGTGGCGTGTCCGAACTCACAGGAAATCAGGACCAATATCAAATACCCGGTGCAAGCCCGCAAAGACGGACTGCAGGGCGAGGTGCTAATCGAGATGACGATCGCAGCTAACGGCGAAGTCAAGGATGTGGAAATCAAATCTTCGTCGAACCGTGCGTTTAACGCTGTATCGATAGCGGCTTCCCGTCAATTCAAATGCAATGGACAAGGTAGAGACGTTCGCGTGCAGGTTCCCTACTCGTTCAAGCTGGTTGATTAGCGCAATTTCGTTTCTATGAACCGATCAGCCTTGTCTGATGGTTTGGACACAACTTGAATTTTAATTTGTTATTTTTCATTGGAGGAAACATGTCATTTCTTAAACGTATCCCTGCGCTGCTGATCGCCGCAGTTGTTTTTTGCGCCCCCCTGGTGACAGCAGTTGTTGTACTTCAACCGACCACTGCCGTCGCACAGGCACCAGCCGCCGATGCGCCTAAGGCCGCTGTACCTGCAGCACCGGTTGTAACAAAGGAGGCTGTGGAAAATCCATATGGCATTAAGGCGATGTTGGATCACGGCGACTGGGTTTCGAAGGGTACGCTGGCAATTCTGGTCATTATGTCCATGGGCACTTGGTACATCCTGATCGTCAAGCTGTTTGAGCAATTCCGCCTGATGAGAGAATCCAACGAAGTTGGCGAGTCGTTCTGGGCTGCGGGTTCGCTCCAGCAAGGCATTGACGGACTAAAAGAAGGTAGCGCATTTCGTTTCATCGGCGAAAGTGGCATCAAGGCAACCAGCCATCACTCAGGACTCATGGGAGATGTCGATTTGAACGAATGGGTCACCATGTCGATTCAACGTGCTTCTGAAAACGTTCAGAATCGCACACAAGACGGATTGGCGTTCCTCGCGACCGTCGGTTCCACAGCGCCTTTTGTAGGCTTGTTCGGTACAGTTTGGGGTATCTATCACGCGTTGACGGCTATCGGTATCGCCGGTCAGGCATCGATTGATAAAGTTGCAGGCCCAGTGGGTGAGGCGCTAATCATGACCGCAATCGGTCTGGCTGTCGCGGTGCCGGCAGTGTTGGCATATAACTGGCTGGTGCGTCGTAACAAGGTCGTGATGGAACGCGTTCGCGCATTTAGTGCTGACCTTCACTCGGTTCTTCTGAGTGCCAGCGGTAAAAAGAAATAGTCTGCGAAGTCAAGCACAGTCTCACGACGTATTAGGAGCCCAGTATGGGAATGAACGTAGGTTCTGACGGTGGCGGGGAAGACGAAGTCATCTCGGCCATCAACACGACACCGCTCGTGGATGTGATGTTGGTGTTGCTGATTATTTTTCTGATCACAATTCCTGCGATCGTGCAAAACGTGCCCGTGGTGTTGCCAGCGGAACGCAATATCGTCACTCAAACGAAGCCTGAAAATATCGTTATCTCGGTCAATAAGGATGGGGATATTTTCTGGAACCAACAACCGATGGCCGACACGGATGCATTGTTCGAAAAACTGAAAGTGATTGCGGTTATTGTGCCGCAACCAGAAGTGCATATTCGCGGCGATGAAAATGCGCGTTACGAATCGGTGGGCAAAGTGGTTTACACCATGCAACGTGCCAGCATCCTGAAAATCGGTTTCATCACAGAACCGCCTCCGCTGAATTAAAAGGAAATTGTCATGAGCATGAATGTAGGATCTAGCGGTGGCTCAAGCGAGCCGGAAGTCATGATGGAAATCAACACGACGCCTTTAATCGACGTCATGCTGGTGCTAATCATCATGTTGATTATTAC
Source organism: Burkholderiales bacterium (assembly GCA_026786225.1). Lineage (GTDB taxonomy): Bacteria > Pseudomonadota > Gammaproteobacteria > Burkholderiales > Usitatibacteraceae > UKL13-2. Next base: position 2,410 of record JAJAYN010000605.1, read on the forward strand.
TATTCCTATCCAAACGCACGCGATCAAGCTCAACATGCCGGTCGGTAATCCGCCGCCGCCACCGACGCCCCCTGAGATCGTTCAAATCGACGTAGACTTCGATGGAACAGTACTGTGGAACGGCACCATCGTGCCAACGCGTGAAGACCTTGAGGTGAGATTGACTTCCGCTGCAGCACAGCCAATACAACCGGAAGTGCATTTGCGCCCCAATAAACTGGTGCAGTACAAATCCGTCGCGATGGTGATGGCGTCGGCGCAACGCCTCGGCGTTACTAAAATGGGAATTGTCGGTAACGAACAGTTCGTCAAGTAGTCGTGTTAGTCAACAAAACGCGGCATGACCGCGTTTTGTCTATTAATTTTCGGAGAATTCTTTCCATGGCCAGATCTGGTTTTCTAATCGGTACAATCGCGCGTACTGCGCTTACGCTATCGGTGGTTGTTGGGTCAACGGCGTTGCCATCCGCTTTTGCACAGGAGGCTGTGCGCCCGGAGATTGGCAAGCCCCTGCAGGCCGCGTCCGCCTTGGTCAAGACAAACAAGTTCAAAGAAGCACTTACCAAAATTCGCGAAGTAGATAGTGTCCCGAACAAGACCGCCAATGAGACCTACCTGATCGAAAGCATGCGTGGCAGTGCAGCTTCTGGTGCCGGTGAGAACGAGACAATTATCAAGTCCTTTGAAGCGGTCGTGGCATCCGGAAAAGCGCCCGCAGCGACGCAATTGAAGATTGTTGAAGCGCTCGTTGGTGCCCACTATCGCGCGAAAGACTATGCCGCCACGAACAAGTGGGCGACACGCTACTTGCGCGAGGGTGGCGGCAACCCGCAGATCCGCACCTTGCTGATTCAATCCTACTTTCAGGCGGGTGATTTCACCAATGCTGCAAAGGAATCGTTGACCGATATTCAAGCCGACGAAAAGGCTGGCCGCACGCCATCTGAAGAAAAGCTGCAATTGCTGGCCAACAGCTATTTGCGGCAGAAAAACACCAATGGCTATATCGCGACCATCGAAAAGCTGTTGAATTATTATCCAAAGAAGAGCCTCTGGGCCGATGTAATTTCGCGCCTGCAAAGAAAGCCTGGATTTTCCGATCGTCTGGCGCTTGACGTATATCGTATGCAGCTTGCGACGGGCAACCTGACCGCGACGAACGACTATATGGAAATGTCGCAGTTGGCGTTGCAGGCTGGATTCCCGGGGGAAGCCAAGAAAATCGTCGACGAGGGCTACGCCAATGGCGCGCTCGGCAAGGGTGCAGAAGTTGATCGCCAGAAGCGCTTGCGCGACCTCGTTGAGAAGCGCGTTGCAGAAAATCAGAAGGTCATCTCCGGTGGTGCCGAAGAGACTGCTGCCAATAAGGCAAAAGACGGCAACGCATTGTTCAATCTGGGCTACAACCTGTTTACTTCCGGGCAGGCGGCAAAAGGAATTACCCTTATGGAAGCGGGTATCACGAAAGGTGATTTAAAGCGCTTTGATGATGCAAAGCTTCGCTTGGGTACTGCCTTAATTATGTCTGGGCAGAAAGCCAAGGGCGTGCAAGTATTGAAGGGCGTTCAGGGTACCGATGGCACACAGGATTTAGCCAATCTTTGGGTACTCTTCGCACGCTAGAGTCGGTAGCGTGGCAGACCAAACCGCGATGTCGAGCGAAAACCTGGGGTGCCATTACGTCTCTAGCCGTTTCAAAGTGCGCTTGCGCACGTGTCAACACGTCGAGGTCGATGCGGAAA
>JAJAYN010000606.1 GCA_026786225.1 Burkholderiales bacterium
CGGTCGATCTCATCATGCGCGAGCCCAATCCCGTCCTGCTCAACCATTTATTCACGTTTCGCATCATGAACAAGGCATGGGCGATCAAAAACAATTCAGTCAATCCGCAGAACTACAAAGACAAGGAAGATACGTTCTCTTCACGTAATGCCAACGGCACCGGGCCGTTCATGCTGAAAGAGCGCCAGACCGATGTGAAAACGGTGTTGGTCGCCAATCCAAACTGGTGGAACGCTAACAGCCCCGAACGCGGCAATGTGACCCAGGTAATATTGTTGCCGATCAAGTCGAATGCCACGCGCGCAGCGGCACTGCTCTCAGGCGAAGTCGATTTCATCAATGATCCGCCACCGCAAGACATCGCACGCCTCAAGTCAGTGCCTGACGTGAAGATCATTGAAGGACTTGAAGCGCGGGTACAGTATCTCGTCTTCGATACTTTCCGGGATGAGTTGCTCTACTCGAGTGTCAAGGGCAAGAACCCGTTCAAGGATGTGCGGGTGCGCCAGGCCATCGCCCATGCCATCGACGTTCAGGCGATCAAAAGCAAAGTGATGCGTAATCTCTCGCTGCCGATCGGCTCGATCATTACTTCAACCGATCAGGGTTATGCGAAAGACGCAGACAAGCGCCTGCCGCTGGATCGCGAAAAAGCCAGGAAGCTGCTTGCCGACGCTGGCTACCCAAAAGGCTTTGAAATCACGCTCGATTGTGGCAACAACCAACCCGCAGCCGACATCTGCCAGTCGATCTCACCGATGCTCGCGCAGATCGGCATCAAAGTGACGCCCAATATTGTGCTCACGTCAAACTTCTTTTCCAAGTTGCAGAAATTCGATACCAGTTTTTATCTTCTAAGCTGGGGTACGCCGACGTCGGATGCGCTATCGACGTTGCAATATCTGCTTCGGACCAACAACGGCGCCGATGCAGGCAATGGCGACGGCAACTATGGTCGTTACTCAAACGCAAAATTTGATCAGCTGGTTGATGCGTTCCGAATTGAGCCTGACACACAAAAACGCGACGCGATGATTCGGGATGCGCTGTTGATCGTCAACGCGGAATTGCCTGTGTTGCCTTTGCATCAGGCGATCATCCCCTGGGCCATGCGCAAAAACGTAACCGCCATCTTTCCACCGAATAACATTCCGTATTTTTTTCGATTCAGGATCGATTGAGACTGTGCGAGTGCGAAAAAATAACAAAGACTGAGCATTGGCGCGGCTTTCGAGACACAAACGTCTAGAAAGCCGCCCCCATGCTTGACATTTCGTTTCAAATTGATACGGCGGTTGATTGACTTCAACGGAAGTGATCCTGACCTTCCCAGCGATTATTCGTAAAATGACGGCTTCGTAAAACAGGTTGTCACGCGCTTGTCACGAGCGTTCACCAATCATCACATCACCACCAAAATAGGGGATTCTCATGGCAATGGATGTTATCTACTACTAGATATACGGCGCAGAAATGCAATTCGTCGAGGTCGAACTCGACCCGGGCGAGGCGGCGATGGGCGAAGCGGGCAGCATGTTTTACATGGAGGCCGATATCGAGATGGAAACCATCTTTGGTGATGGTTCGGCACAGCAGACCGGCTTAATGGGCAAGCTGTTGGGTGCTGGCAAGCGTTTGCTCACCGGTGAATCGCTCTTCACCACCGTCTATACCAGCAAGGCCAGCGATGGCAAAAGGAAAGTCGCCTTTGCCGCGCCCTATCCGGGCAAGATTATCCCCATCGATCTGTCACAGATAGGTGGTACTTTTATTTGCCAAAAAGACGCTTTTCTTTGTGCGGCCAAAGGCGTCTCGCTCGGTATTGCTTTCCAGCGGAAGCTCGGCGTAGGTTTTTTCGGCGGTGAAGGCTTCATCATGCAAAAGCTTGAGGGCGATGGCATGGCCTTCCTGCACGCAGGCGGCACCATGCATCGGCGCGATTTAAAACCACGCGAAGTGCTGCGCGTCGATACCGGCTGCCTGGTTGGATTGCAGCCTTCGGTGGAGTACGACATCAAAATGGTGCCCGGCATCAAAACCGCTCTGTTCGGCGGCGAGGGTTTGTTCTTCGCGACGCTGCGCGGCCCGGGATTCGTTATGTTGCAGTCGTTGCCGTTCGCGCGTCTCGCTTCGCGCATCTTTGCGGCCGCACCGATGTCCAAAGGTGGCGGTGGTTCCGGCGGAGAGCAAGGCAGTATTTTGGGTGGACTGGGCTCCATCATCGGCGGAGACCGCGATTGATCGGCTTGTTGCCGTTGACGCATCGATCAATCAGGGGATGATCTGACCGATGCGTTTCAACGCACAAATTTACGGGCCGGGATTTCCTTCCGTGGGCGCAGCCATCGACGTTGAAGCCACCGAAACCGGCATCCGTGTGCAGACAAACGAGGTCGACGATGGCACGCCGCGATGGGGCAAGATCACGCTCGCGAAGTCTGGCTGGGACGGGTCGCAACTGCGCCTGGAATGGACGGGTAGCGCCGGGGTCTATTCGTTGGCGTCCGGCGATGCGCTGAACAACGCCGCGATCGTAAAGCTCGCTGCCGGAAAATCGACGGTGCGGCCTTCAAGGCCGGATCGCGCGACGCGCGCGTGGGCGCATGCACTCATCTGGTTTTTCATCGGCGTGCCGGTATTACTGGTCGGAGCGATTGTCTGGCAGCATGACCGCATCATTGCCTGGGGAGTTGGGCTCATCACGGTGGAACACGAAGCAAAGCTTGGTGAATTCCTGTTCACGCAACAAAAGACGGGACTGAAATTGATCGAAGGCGATGCGCTGGCGATGGTTCGCGATATCGGCGGCAAGTTGACGAAAGACTCGCGGCACAAATTCCAGTTTTTTGTCGCCGAGGACAAAACTGTCAATGCCTTCGCCATGCCTGGCGGGTACGTGGTGGTGCATACCGGCTTGCTGGAGCTCGCTGAAACGCCTGAAGAAGTTGCTGGCGTGCTCGCCCATGAGGTGCAGCATATTGAGCAACGGCACAGCCTGCGCAGCATCGCCCAGTCGTTGAGCCTGTCTGCGGTGGTCAGTGTTTTTCTCGGTGATATGCGCGGGCTGGCATCGCTGGGCGGCGACTTGCTACAACTGAAATTTTCCCGCGATCACGAAATCGAGGCCGACCGCGAAGGCTTGAAGGCGCTGGTGGCGGCGAAAATCAATCCAGTGGGCATGCGCGACTTTTTCGCAAAAATGGCGGCGCAATCGCAGCTCAATCCTGGCTTTCTGGTGACGCATCCGCCGAGCGAGGAACGCATGAACGATATTGACCGCTTGAGCAAAGCCTTGCCGGCGACGGCGCGGCAAGTTACACCCCTTGCCTACGATTACGCCGCCATCAAGGCTGCCATCAGCCGGCAGCGATAGTTTGTGCCACGCCGTGAAACAGACCTGTTCGGCCCCGCGGCATGCCCCGCAACGTTGCGGTGTGGAAACCGGTTTGCGCGAAGATGACGTGCTCGCCAAGTCGGCGAATTAAACATATGTTGACGCCTTCTGGCGACGGTTGCGATGCTGTCTTGAAAGCGTAAAAAAGCTATAATTCGCCGCTGCCTGTGAGGCAGCCTATAGGACTTAAAGGGAATCGGCTGCTACGCGACTCGATGGGCAATTTTATGTCCGGGCCCGACTTTCCCGAATACCCTGATGAACTGGCCCTGCCTGTGACCAAAAGTCACCAGCGGGGATTTTCGAACAACCGGTGGGACCCCATGAACCGATTCAACCCAGTTTCTCTTTTGTCACTAGTCGCCGTCATTTGCACGTTGTCCATGACGGCTGCGGACGCGAAGACGCTCCGCTACGCCAGCCAGGATGATCCACAAACGCTGGACCCACATTCGGCCAATCTGTTGCCCACCAACCGGGTGCTTTCGCAAGTTTATGAAAGCCTGGTCATGCGCGACAAGAATTTCAAACTGGTACCGGCACTGGCCATTTCCTGGAGCCAGCCGGATCCGAAGACCTGGCGATTCAAGCTGCGCCCCAATGTGAAATTCCACGGCGGCGAAGCCTTTACAGCAGACGACGTCGTGTTTTCGGTTGAGCGTGCACAGAGCCCGTTGTCGCAATTGAAGTCCTCCGTTGAGGGTGTGGCGAGCGCAAGGAAAGTCGATGCGCTCACGGTTGACCTGATCATGAAAGAGCCGAACCCGGTACTGCTCAATCATCTGTTCAACTTTCGGGTGATGTCCAGGGAATGGGCGGTCAAGAATAAATCGGAATTACCGCAAAACTACAAAGACCGCGAAGACACTTTTGCGTCGCGCAATACCAACGGAACCGGACCATTCAAGGTCACGTCGCGCCAGGCGGATATTAAAACCGTACTCGTCGCATATGAGGACTGGTGGAACAAGAACAGTCCTGAAAAAGGCAACGTCACCCAGGTCGATCTGTTGCCGGTGAAATCCAACGCCACGCGCGCCGCCGCACTGCTTTCCGGTGAAGTCGATTTCGTACTTGACCCGCCGCCGCAGGACATTGCGCGCCTCAAGCAGAACGCAAACGTGAAAGTGATGGAAGGTCGCGATGCGCGTGTGCAGTATCTGGCTTTCGACCAATCGCGCAGCGAACTGCTTTACAGCGATGTCAAAGGCAAGAACCCGCTCAAGGATGGTCGGGTACGCCGGGCGATTTCGCATGCCATCGACATCGAGGCCATTCGCGAGAAAGTCATGCGCGGTTTGTCCGTACCCATCGGCACCATGGTGACCCCGGATGTGCGCGGTTACAGCAAAGATGCAGACAAGCGCCTTGCGTTTGACCGTGACAAAGCCAAGCAACTTCTCGCCGAAGCCGGCTATCCGAATGGATTCTCGATAACGCTCGATTGCGGCAACATCCAACCCGCCGCCGATATCTGCCAGGCAATTCCACCGATGCTTTCACAGGTCGGCATCCGCGCCACACCCAATATCGTTCCACAGACCAACTACTTCCCCAAGATCCAGAAATTCGACACCAGCATGTACTTGCTAAGCTGGGGCACGCCGACCTTCGATTCGCTTTACACCCTGCAAGCCTTGCTGCATACCAACGGCGGCGAAAACGCCGGCAAGGGTGACTCCAATTACGGCCGCTACTCGAACCCGAAAATGGACCAGCTCATCTCGCAGATCAGTGTCGAAAGTGACCTCAAAAAACGCGATGGCCTGATCCGCGAAGCGCTCCTGATCAACACAGCAGACCTGCCGGTCATTCCGCTGCACCAGCCGCTCGTTCCGTGGGCCATGCGCAAGAACGTAGATGCGGTATTCACGCCTAACAACGTGGCCTACTTCTTCCGCTTCAAAATCAATTAAGCAGAACCCACGTCATGCTCGCATTTTTTATTCAAAGGTTGCTACAAGCCGTCGTCGTGATGATCGCGGTGGGTTTTATCGCGTTCTCACTGTTTAATTTTGTCGGTGATCCGGTATCACTCATGTTGCCGCCGGAAGCCACCTCGGCGGACCGCGACGAGGTGCGCAAGAGCCTCGGGCTGGACCAGCCTTTCTATATCCAGTTTGCCAAGTTTGTCGGCAACGCCCTCGAAGGCAACTTCGGCATCTCGCTGCGCCTGGGTCGCCCGGTTTCACAGTTACTTATCGAGCGCCTGCCGGCCACCCTGGAGCTTTCGATCGTGGCCGCCTCACTGGCACTGCTGGTCGGTATCCCGATGGGTGTCTATACCGCACTGAAGCGGGACTCCTGGGTATCGAAATTAATCCTGACGGTGTCGCTCATCGGCGTCTCGCTCCCCTCCTTCCTCATCGGTATTTTCCTGATCCTGATTTTCGCGGTCTGGCTGGGATGGCTGCCGTCTTTTGGCCGCGGCGACACCGTAAAGCTAGGCCTCTGGACCACGGGCTTCCTGACCTTCAGCGGCCTCAAGGCATTGATACTGCCGTCGATTACGCTGGGCCTCTTCCAGATGACACTGATCTTGCGACTGGTGCGCTCCGAAATGCTGGAAGTATTGCGCACCGATTACATCAAGTTCGCACGTGCGCGCGGCCTCACCAACAACGCGGTGCACTTTGGTCATGCACTCAAGAACACGCTGGTACCGGTACTCACCATTGCTGGCCTACAGCTCGGCGGCATCATCGCCTTTGCGATCATCACCGAGACCGTGTTCCAGTGGCCCGGCATGGGGTTACTGTTCATTCAGGCGGTACAGTTCGCCGACATCCCCGTGATGGCCGCCTACCTGTGCCTGATCGGATTGATCTTCGTATCGATCAACTTCATTGTCGACATGTTGTATTACGTCGTTGATCCACGCTTGCGTGCCGAACGATCTGGCGGGGGACACTAGTGGCCCGCAACAGTCAATTCGAAAGTGCCTTGCGCGGATGGGCGGCCGGCTGCGGCGTTGCTCGCCTTGCGAATACGCGATGGCTATTCGACGCGGCTCGCGCCTGGCATCCGGCTCACCCATGCTCGACTTTCACGTCCGAATCGACTATTACAGGCCACTGACATGCAAGATACGATGAAGCGTTTTTTCGACGGCGACGTGTGGTGGAGCTTCAAACGCAATCCCCTCGTTATCGTCGCCGCAATCACCGCATTGATTTGCGTGCTCGGCTCGGCCTTCGCCCCTTGGCTGTCGCCGCACAATCCGTTTGACCTCAAGACCATCAACCTGCTCGATGCGTTTACACCGCCATCGTGGGTCGCCAACGGCAAACCGCAGTTCCTGCTCGGTACCGACGACCAGGGCCGCGATGTGCTTTCGACGATCATGCATGGCTCACGCATCACATTGCTGGTGAGTATTTGCGCCGTGATGCTATCAATGGTGATCGGCATTTCTTTGGGCCTCGTCAGCGGATATGTGGGTGGCAAGATCGATGCCTTCATCATGCGCGTGGCCGATATCCAGCTCTCTTTCCCGGCGATCCTGATCGCGCTGTTGATCGACGGCGTGGCGCGCGCGGTGGTGGGCAAGGAATATCACGACCAGATCGCGGTGTACGTGCTGATATTTGCCATTGCGGCGTCCGGCTGGGTGCAATACGCTCGCACGGTGCGTGGCTCCACGCTGGTAGAACGCAACAAGGAATACGTACAGGCCGCACGTGTGATCGGCCGCTCAAAGCTGGCCATCATGTTTTCGCATGTGTTGCCCAACGTCACCGGCCCGGTGCTGGTGCTGGCCACACTCCACGTCGGCACCGCCATCCTCACCGAAGCGACGTTGTCATTCCTGGGTGTAGGCGTGCCACCGACACAGCCGTCCCTAGGCACATTAATCCGCATCGGCAATGATTTCCTGTTCTCCGGCGAATGGTGGATTACGGTGTTCCCCGGTATCGCGCTGGTGATCCTGGTGTTATCGATCAACCTGCTCGGCGATTGGCTGCGCGACGCGCTCAATCCAAAGCTGCGTTAGTACGAATTGGACACGCGATGACGACACCTCTCTTACAAGTAAAAAATCTGCGCATCGAATTCCCGACGCGCCGCGGCACATTAACCGCAGTCGACGACATCAGTTTTGAAATCGCGCCCGGCGAAGTGCTGGGTGTGGTCGGTGAATCGGGTGCGGGCAAATCGCTTACCGGCGCTGCCGTCATCGGCTTGCTGGAACCACCGGGCCGCATCGCCAGTGGTGAAATCCTGTTGAATGGCCGACGTATCGACAACCTGCCGTTTGAAGAAATGCGCAAAGTACGCGGCCGCGAGATCGGTGCGATTTTTCAGGATCCGCTCACGTCGCTGAACCCGCTCTACACCGTCGGTCGCCAGATCACCGAGACGATTGAAACGCATCTCAATGTATCCAAGTCGGAAGCGCGTGACCGGGCGATCAAGCTGCTCATGGAAGTCGGCATTCCGGCGGCGGAAAAGCGCATCGATCACTATCCGCACCAGTTCTCCGGCGGCATGCGTCAACGTGTGGTGATTTCGCTGGCACTCGCTGCGCAACCCAAGCTCATCATCGCCGACGAGCCCACCACCGCGCTGGACGTCTCCATCCAGGCGCAGATCATCACGCTGCTGAAAAAACTCTGTCGCGAACACGGCACCTCGATCATGCTGGTCACCCACGACATGGGCGTGATCGCCGAAACAGCTGACCGCGTGGCCGTAATGTACGCAGGCCGCATCGCCGAAATCGGGCCCGTTTCCGAGGTTATCCACCATCCGCAGCAC
>JAJAYN010000607.1 GCA_026786225.1 Burkholderiales bacterium
CTTGAGGGTCTAGCAGCGCGACGTCGCGCAGCTCGAAGGACGGAATCAGCCCGCTGGAGCGCGCTGTAATTTGGCCGATACGCACCGGTATCCCCAGAGCCTTGCTGGCGGCAGCTTCAAGGCGTGGGGACAGTTGGGCGTCGCGTGGGGCCTCACCTCGGCGATGGTGTTCGACCGCAAAACGAAGAACGGCTTGATATTCATGACCGGCGGCCCCGGCTTTGACCCTGAAGCCCACACCGGCAAGTACTCGGCGTTTTATCGCCACGAAGAGCAAATCCTCACGGCGTTGCATCGCTACGCGATTGGCGAGGGAAAATAGCGTTGTGGGCACATGGAACGCCATCTGACGCGCCTCGCCAAATGATTTCGGCCTGGGATGCCCGCCGGTGCTTGACTTTGCCTACACCATTTCGCTGATGCCGATTGAGCGGCGCCGATGGTGGCGGGTAGTACTGCTGGCGACGCCGCTTTGCTTTATCGGTTGCGGTGCGATGCATCCTGCCCCACCGCGAGCCGAGGTGCGTGGCACCTGGCTCACCACCACTGCCAATGATGCGATCGCCAATCCAGTGAATACGGCAGCCACGATGCGCCGCCTACGAGAAATCGGCCTCAATACCGTTTACGTCGAGGCGTGGAAAAATGGTGAAACACAGTTTCCGTCGATGGTGCTGTCGCGGACGCTCGGTGCCCCTGCGCCAGACAAGCTGCCTCGCGACCTGATGCAGGAAACGCTCATCGAGGCGCATCGCAACGGGCTCATTTACATCGCGTGGTTCGAATACGGCTTCATGGCCGCGCATCAGTCTTCGATGAACCGTCTGCGCACGCAAAAATCGGCGTGGCTCTCGCGTGACATCACTGGCAACGACGTCGCGCCGAACGGGTTTGTATGGATGAATCCGCTACACCCCGAGGCGCGCCGCTTTCTGCTGGATCTGGTGTTGGAAGCCGTCATCAAATATGATCTCGACGGCGTGCAGTTCGATGACCGTATCGTCTGGCCACATATTTCGATGGGCTACGACGACTACACGCGGGAAATTTATGCCGCCGAGCACGATGGCCGGGCACCGCCCGTCGATCACCGCGACCCCGCCTGGATGCGCTGGCGCGCGGACAAGGTTGATGAGGTTGCGAGATGGTTTGTGCAGGAGATTCGCGCGCGTCGACCGGGGCTGGTCTTGTCGCTCTCACCTGCCGTGTATCCCTGGTCTTGGGAAAACTATTTACTGGCGTGGCCCGCCTGGAGCGCATGGACTGCTGCTGACAGACTGATGGCGGCAGAATTTCAATCCACTGCGTCGCGATCCATTACGCCACGTTGGGATGAGTTCATTCCGCAAGCGTATCGACACAGCTACGACGCGTTTGCCCATACGTGGCGCGATCAGATTCAGGCCGTGCGGACGCGAGGTGTTGATCGACAGCATGACCTCATCGCCGGCATTCGCATCGTCGGCGAAGGTAAAGATTCGAGCTGGGAACAGTTACGCGATTCCATCGCGCTTACGCGTGAGATGAAAAACGGCGGCCACGTGCTGTGGTTCAGCCGCGGCGTGCTCGATCTCTATTCGGCCGCGCTCTCGCAGTTCTATACCTCGAACGGTCCTGCCCACTCGCCCCATTTTGTGGCTGGCTGGCGACGGTTCGCTGTCCCGTTGCAGCGCGCGCAAATCCAAAATGCCGCCGCTGGGCAGGTGCTCTGGACGGCAGGCGCAAACCCGCGCGACAATTACCGCGTCATCGGCGTTGAAAGCGGCGCGTGGCAGTACATTGACGATCTGCCACGGAACTTGGACCTTTCGTCCGGCGGCCGAATCGTCGTATCGGTACCCGCAAAATTCACCCGCGTCGAACTGCTTGTGGATCGGCGCGAAGCCATGGCGCAACTGCCGACACGCGGCATCCAATGAACTTCTAAGGGAATGTTGATGAAAACGACGCGATCGGTTTATCTGCTCTTGTGGTCGCTGCTCTTGATCGGGTGCGCAGTGCCGTCACTGCAGCCGTCTTCAGACGGTGTCGTCCCGGTGACCCCAGCCGTTCAAACCGCGCGCGACAGCGATGCCGATGTACCGTACCGGATTGAACGGTTCACACTTCCCGGTCCCGTCGCCGGCGTATTGGTCAAGATAGATTTGCGCGACCCACGGGTACGTGTGATGGTCGCGCTCGCGGACGACCGTGATCCTGACGGCGACGGCCCCTGCGTCGGGCAGCTTGAGACTACCAGCCAGGTGGCGCGCAAACACAATTTCGACATCACCATCAACGCCAGTTTTTTTGCAGCGCCGACGCCGCGCGAAGTTGCCGGGCAGAAACTTCGCTACTTCATCGGCAACTGCGCATGGCCGCAAGGCTGGCATTTCTCTGCGGGCAAACTGTACGGCAAGCCGAAGACCGCGAGCCTGCGGGCGACGATGATCGTCCATCGTGATAAAAAAATCTCGCTCATTGATGCGCTTGAAGCACTGCCTGCGGATACCGAATTCGCGGTCAGTGGCAACGCCATGATGTTAAAGGATGGCAAACCCACGCCGCCGACGGTGGATCTGCTTCGCCACCCGCGCAGCGCGGTCGGACTCAGTGCCGACGCCCAAACGTTATTTATTCTCGCCGTCGATGGCCGTCAGGAACCACATAGTCGGGGCGTCACGCTGGGCGAACTTGCAAATATGTTTATTCAATTCGGCGCGAGTAACGCCATCAACCTCGATGGCGGCGGCAGTACCGCACTGGTGATCAAGGACCCGGGAACAGGTGCGTTTGCGATTGCCAATCAGCCTTCGGA
>JAJAYN010000608.1 GCA_026786225.1 Burkholderiales bacterium
GGTCACGGCCTTGGACCGCGATGGCCAACGCTTCACGATCAATGCTTCGGGCCTACTTGCCGTCTGCATTCAACACGAACTCGACCATCTGGACGGGCACGTGTTCGTTGAGTATCTTTCGCCGCTGAAAGCAAACCGCATCAAAAACAAGTTGATCAAACGCCAGCGCGAACTGGAGCGCGATGCCGAGCTGGAAGCGCCGCGTCGGCGTGTCGCCGTGGCAGCCCGCGCGTAAATATTGTCACTCCGAAACAACTGAAACGCCGGCTTTTGAGGCCGGCGTTTTTGTTTCTGTACAGCCATGAAAATCATATTTGCCGGCACGCCTTCATTCGCCGCTGTGGCGCTCGCTGCGCTGCACGCCGCGGGACACCAGATCGAACTGGTGTTGACCCAGCCCGATCGACCGTCAGGACGAGGGATGAGGCTCAACGCCAGCGCGGTAGGGGAACAGGCAACGCGACTGGGTCTGAAAGTAGCGAAGCCCGATTCGCTCAAAGGTGACGCCATCCAGACCACATTGCGCGCGCTCACTCCCGAGGTAATGGTCGTGGCCGCTTATGGTTTGATTTTGCCGCAGGCTGTGCTGAGCATCCCAAAATTCGGCTGCATCAATATCCACGGTTCACTGTTACCGCGATGGCGGGGCGCAGCCCCCGTACAGCGGGCCATCGAAGCGGGCGACGTGCAAACCGGTATCGCAATCATGCAAATGGATGCGGGACTCGATACCGGCCCGGTATTGTTAACGAGAGCCTGTCCGATCTTGCCAGACGATACCAGCGGGTCATTGTTCGCGAAATTGACCTTGATCGGCGCCGCGGCCATTGTCGACGCCATCGAAAAACTGCCTTTGCTGCATGCGGTTGCCCAGCCTGCCCAAGGCGCAAGCTACGCCAGCAAAATAAGCAAATCTGAGGCTCGTATCGACTGGCAACAACCGGCGGCAGAAATTGAAAAACGCCTGCGCGCTTTCGATCCGGCACCCGGCTGTGAAAGTAACCTCGTAGATGAGTCTCTCAAGGTCTGGCGTGCCACATTGAATACAGAGCACTACAATGCGGCAGCACTCCCAGGCACCGTCATTGACGTTACACCAAATCGCCTCACTGTACAGTGTGGTGTTGGTGCCTTGGATCTTACGATGCTGCAGAAGCCCGGAGGCAAGCGCATGGCCGTTGCGGACTTTCTTCGCGGCGCAACAATACAAACTGGATGGCGCTTCATATGATTACGCAACCGACCCCACAACCTACCGGCATGATCGCCGTTCAGGCGGCAAGCGCAGAGGTCGTCGGCAAAGTGCTTTCCGGCAAGAATCTTGATCGCGTCCTCGAAGCGGATCTGGCCAAACTCTCCCGGACCATCAAACTGAGTCCAAATGAACGTGCCGCAATTCATTCGATCTCATTCGATACGCTGAGACACTACGGTTTGCTCGCAGCGCAACTCGATTTGCTATTAACCCAGCCGATAAACGACCCGCCTGTCAGGCATCTGCTACTGGTTGCGCTTTCGCAGTTGCAGTTTTCCAAAGCAGCGCCTCATGCAATCGTCGATCATGCGGTATCCGCAGCAGAGGCGATCGGCTTCGGTCGTGCCAAGCCGTTGCTCAATGCGGTGCTGCGAAATTACCTGCGGGCACCTGAGAAATTCGCCCGCGAGCGATTGACTTCGCAGGAGGCTCAATTTGATTTTCCACGCTGGTGGATCGAGCGCGTCAAAAAAGAACAGCCGGCGAATTGGGAAGCCGTGCTGCTATCCGCGCGATCGCATCCGCCAATGTGTCTGAGAGTAAATACAAAGCGAGTCACTCCCGCCGACTACGTGGCGATATTGGCGAAACAAGGTGTGGCGGCATATCACGTTTTCGGCCAGGCGGTAATGCTTGAGAAGCCGATTGGCGTAAACGAGCTGCCCGGATTCCGCGAGGGTCAGGTTTCAGTGCAGGATGTCGGTGCGCAACTGGCAGCGATACTGCTTGCCCCGGCGGCGGGCTCAAGTGTCCTTGACGCCTGTGCGGCGCCAGGTGGCAAAACCGGGCATATCCTCGAGATGGCCGTAGAAGTCCCCGCGCTGAATCTGCTGGCAATCGATAGCGACAGGCGTCGATTGACACGAGTAGATGACAATCTGACACGATTGGGGCTTCGCGCGCAGCTGAAAACGGCGGACGCGTCCAAACCAGATGAGTGGTGGGATGGAAAGCTCTTTGACCGGATATTGCTCGACGTTCCTTGCTCCGGTTCGGGTGTCACAAGGCGTCATCCGGATATCAAGTGGATTCGCCGGGAAACGGACATTTTTGCGCTGGCCAGGCAGCAGGCCAGGCTGCTGTCCGTACTGTGGAGTTGCCTCAACATTGGTGGTAGATTGCTGTACGCGACTTGCTCAGTTTTTCGCGCCGAAAATCAGGATATCGTTGAACAATTCCTGCGAAAAACACCGGGAGCGCGTCAATTGAATTTCGCAGAAATGTTGCCGGTTGGCGTCGAACATGGCGCGGCCATCCCTGCGCTTTCGGAAGGCCAACTTCTTCCCAACAATGTCCACGACGGATTCTTTTACGCCCTTCTGGAGAAAACGGGCTAGCCCGTGCAGTTGACCGCTTTGCGTCTGGGCGTTTCATTGCGATTTTTGCGCTGGGGCTGGCCGCTGGTCGCGTGCGCCTGCGTTGCCCTGCTGCTGTCAGCCAACGCACTCGCTGAGGGCAAAGGCGCCACCATCACCAGCGCAAAGCTGGAGTCAACCGAAGACGGTTATGAGGTTGATGCTGATATCCAACTTGCGCTCTCGGCCACCTTGCAGGAGGCGGTACGAAAGGGTGTGCCGCTCTATTTCGTCGTCGAGTTTGAACTGCAACGCGGCCGCTGGTACTGGCTCGATCAAACCGTCATTGCCGCATCGCGCGAACGGCGCATTTCCTACGCGCCTCTCACCGACCAATACCGGATTTCATTTTCCGGCAGCTCGCAAAACGTAACGTCATTCGAAGATGTGCGTCGCGCGCTGTCACGAGTGCGCTCCTGGGCGGTTATCGAAAAAGGCAAGCTCAAGTCGGGCGAAAAGTACGACGCGGCGCTTCGCTTCAGACTGGATACTTCGCAATTGCCAAAACCGTTTCAGCTAAACGTGATCGCGTCCAACGAATGGAGCGTCACTTCGGATTGGTATCGATGGACGTTTACCGCGCCAGGAGAAGTCAGACCATGATTCGCGCCACCCTGCTCGCATGCGTGGTTCTTGGCGTAACGCTGATCGGCCTGCTATTTCGCGCCAGCAGCAACAACACGTTTTTCAGCTCCCATTACCCCTGGCTTCTGGGCGTTGGCGTCGCGTTGATCGTGGGTCTGCTGGCGCTCATTGGCTACCAGATTCATTCGCTGTGGCGAAAACTGCGTGGTCGCGTGTTTGGCGCGAAATTGGCCTTGCGCCTGATGGCCGTGTTCGTGTTGATGGCGGTAATTCCCGGTGGCCTTGTGTATGCAATTTCCGTTCAATTCCTGAATCGGTCCATCGACTCCTGGTTTGATGTGCCGGTGGAAAAAGCTTTTGAAAGCGCGCTCAACCTGGGCAAAAGCGCCATTGACACCGCCCTGAGCGAGCTTGCCCGCAAAGCCGAAGAGGCCGCATCGCGCATAGGCGAAACCTCCGGCGAAGACACAGCGGTGTTGAGCGCGTTGCGAAAGAAATATGCATTGGACGAAATATCAATGTTCGCGGCCGATGGGCAGTTGATCGCCTTTTCCGGCGGTCGAGCCAAAATATTTGCCGACAAGCCGACGCGGGACGAAGTAAAGGAAACACTGCAAAAGAGGCCCCTCAGAATGGCCGAGTCACAGACAGACCGGTCTTTGTTTTTACGCGTGGCCGTGCCGGTTCAGGCAAGCAGGCCATTTGAACCGCCACGCGTTTTGCAGATTGTGCAAGCAGCACCCAAGACCATCGCAGCCGACGCAGCAAGCGTGGAAGCTGGCATACGCGACTACCAGCAGCTCGGATTGCAGAGGGAAGGGCTAAAGCAACTATTTGCGCTAACGCTGACGCTGGCGATGTTGCTCACCTTGTTTTCGGCCATCTCGCTGTCCTTTCTCCTTTCCGACCGATTGTCCGCGCCGCTATCCGCGCTGGCAGATTCGACGCGGGCGATTGCGAAAGGTGACTTTACCAAGCTCAATCCGGTGAAGAGCCGTGATGAATTTGGCGTCTTGACGCAGGCATTCAATACGATGACCAGGCAACTTGCCGGCGCCTCGGAAATCGTCGGGCGCAAGCAGCAGGAATTGGAGCACGCCAATGCCTATCTCGAATCCATTCTGGGCAATCTCACTTCGGGCGTCATTGCACTTGACGAGCGGCTGTATGTGAAAACCATCAACAAAAATGCAGAGGACATGCTGGGTATCGCCCATCATGCGCTGAAGGGTATGAAAATTTCAGACTGGGGTAGCCAGCTGCCGGCCCTTGCCCCGTTCATTGAAGACTTCATGGCACAGCTCGCGTCCTTGCGGGAAAAACCCTGGGAACGCCAGGTCGACTACGAGAGCCCGGCGGCTCGCGAGGGTGCGACAGGACGCAAGACACTGCTGGTGCGCGGCACAAAGCTGCCCGCCGCCCTGGAGTCCGGCTTTGTACTGGTACTCGACGACATCACCGGCCTGATCCAGGCGCAGCGCAATGCCGCCTGGGGGGAAGTGGCACGGCGCCTCGCACATGAAATCAAGAATCCGCTGACCCCGATTCAGCTCTCGGCAGAACGCTTGCAACACAAGCTGTCTGGCAAATTGCCCCAGGCTGAGCAGGAACTTTTGCAACGGGCGACCAATACCATCGTCGCGCAAGTCGGGGCACTCAAAAGCATGGTGGACGATTTCAGCCTGTATTCGCGTAGCACCCGCATGACGCCCACCGAGGTTAACCTCAATGATCTCATCAACGATGTGATGGCGCTGTATGAATCGATGAACGTCGCGATCGAATTGAAGCTCGGCGAGGACATCCCACCGATCACCGCAGATGCGTCGCTGTTGCGACAGGTCATCCACAATCTCGCGCAGAACGCCCTGGATGCACTGACTGGCTTGCCGGAACCAAGGATTGTCATGCAGACGGGTGTCCACGACGGACTGGTGCGTTTCAGCGTCGAAGATAACGGTACCGGCGTGCGTGAGGATGTGCTCGGCCGGATTTTCGAGCCCTACATCACCACCAAGCCAAAGGGAACCGGACTTGGCATGGCGATTGCAAAGAAGATTATTGAAGAACACCAGGGCAGTGTGACCGTGGTGAACGTCAAGCCACATGGCGCACTGGTGGAAATTCTGCTGCCTGTGTCGTTGCAGATACCACGCAATTCGACAGGTTAACCGTATGATGTACGCTGGGTGAAAAAAATATGACCATGAACAACAATATCCTCGTCGTCGATGATGAGATCGGCATTCGTGAACTTCTTTCGGAAATTCTGAAAGATGAGGGTTACAACGTGAAGGTCGCGGAGAATGCCTCAGCCGCGCGCATCTCGCGAAGGGAGCAGCGCCCCGACCTGGTGCTACTCGATATCTGGATGCCGGACACTGATGGCATCTCGCTATTGAAAGAGTGGGCCGTTTCCGGTCAGCTCACCATGCCTGTTGTGATGATGTCCGGCCACGGAACAATAGAGTCGGCCATCGAAGCTACGCGCATTGGCGCGTTTGATTTTCTCGAGAAGCCGATCAGCCTGCCAAAGCTTATTGCCACGGTTGGCAAAGCGCTGGCGGGCGGGAAAATGTTGCCCAATCCTGGTCTCACTTTTGCCCATCTCGGGCGCGCGAAGGTGGTGACGGAGTTGCGACAGCGGCTCGATCAGGTGAGCCGCTTGAAGGGGCCGCTATTGTTGACAGGAGAGCCGGGTTGCGGATTCGAGTTGATTGCGCGCATGGTGCACCAGCGCAATACAGCGTGGCTTCAACCGGCCGAACACAGCTGGCTTGCACAAAATCCTTTTGCACCCCTGACCGACGCGCGCGATGGCGTATTGTTTATCGATCAGCTCGACGCGTTGAACAAGAGTGAACAAAAGGGATTGGCTCAGCTTCTGAGCAAGCTTGATAAATTCAATGTGCGTCTGGTTGTATCGACGGCGCAACCCATGCTGCCACTTATCGAGAGTGGCGAGTTTGATTCGTCCCTGTTCGCGCAGCTTTCCGGGGTGACGCTACGGATTCCAAGTTTGCGGGACCATCCGGAGGATATTCCTGATTTGGCCAATACGGTCCTGCTACAAATGGTGGAGGCAAATGAATGCGCGCTTCGGCACTTTAGTGTTGGTGCACTCAACGGACTGAGAAATCTCGAATGGCCGGGCAATTTGCCGGTGCTGCAGAATGCGATCAAGACGTTGGCACTGACGAGCTTGTCGGGGGAAATTTCCGCCGAAGACGTGGTGCGTGTGGCCCGTGAAATAGGGCTTGATCCGGTTGGTGTCGCAGGTGCCATCGGCCGCATCCCGTTCGATTTGCCACTGCGCGAAGCGCGGGAGCGCTTTGAGTTCCAGTATTTCCTGCATCATATCCGGCGCGAAGATGGCAATATGTCGCGCGTGGCCGATAAGGTGGGGCTGGAACGTACGCATTTATATCGAACGCTGAAGCAGCGCGGTATTCGACCGTCTGGAAAAACCGAAGACACCACGCCCGGGTAATCCGACACAAGTTAGGCCAAGCGGAAGTGTCTTGCGTGACAAGCGCCGCGCCCACCGCATACCAGCATAAATCAGGTAAACCCTAGCACTGGTGCGCCTTTCGTGGCACTTTATGCCTGCGGGCCGCTCTGCTGCTGGCGTTTTCAAATTACGTTACGGACTCCGTAAGGTCACCTCATCCAGTGACGGGCATGCGGATAGTAGGCCAAGGGCATGATCTTCGCCGGCGCTTCAGCTGTTGGACGCGTAGTAGCGAGCTCAAGAAGCAGTTCGCTGTTGCCTGGATCGTCCTGCGGTGACCCGGCGATGCGTTCGCTTTGCCGATGCGCACTGAATTGCAATCGCTGCGCCGGCAGGAGAGGATGGACTACCCGCCGACCAAGGTGCCCTATGAATGCCGGTTGCGCAGATATTCCAGCCCGATCATCAAACGCACCTGTCGGCATCGGTGCGCGCTCACCACTAAAGCGGATCATTGGCGCAATCCACAAGGCGGCTCACCAGGATCTTCAGCTTGCGGCGTGCATGGAGCAACTCTGACTTGACGCTGTTCTCTGGCACGCCGTGTATCTCGGCGATTTCCGCCAGGGAAAGCTCTTCAAAAAATACCAGGTGGATGCACTCGCGCCGCTCGAACGGCAGCCGGACAATGGACGCTTCCAATTGCTTGCGGGTCTGGCGTGCTGCAAGACCGTCGAATGCGGTCGCACTTTCGTCCTCGACTTCGGCACTGCCGATTCCTCGATAGGCACATAGCGCGCGCGGCGCCTTACCTCATCCAGCGCCTTGTGGCGGCCGATGCCGAGAATCCACGTGTTTACTGCCGAGCAGCGACCGAAACGGGCTGCATTTCTCCGGACCTCGAACATCGTCTCGACAACCACGCCTTCGGCGAGATCGCGGTCATCCACGTGGCCGTAGCGCAAAGGCAGAAATCTTCCGGCTCATGAGGCGATAAAGCTCCGCCAGCGCCTGCCGATCGGAACCGGCAACCCGCTCCATAAGACCTGCAAACGGATCAGTGTGACCAGAATCCAGCGGGGTTTCGGCGAATACCTGCTGGGCACTCATTTGACCACCCGCAAATCGCTGCCAGCGTCGCGTGCGGCGCCCTGTTTGCCGCCAATGATGTCGGCGTCGAACATGGCCTGGAGTTCATCCTGGTTGTGAAACGCGCTGCGTTTTCCGGTCGCAATGGATTCCAACGTACCGACGACCGCCGGTTGCCCAGCATCGGTACGGCGATATATTCGAATAACAAAACTTTCCATGTCGCGCCTCCAATAGTGGTTGATGCACGATAGGGCCTGGCCTTGTACACTGGCTTACGGATGACTAACGGATTCAACATATGCCGCACGCGAGTGTGCGCTTTCTGACAAAATCCGGCTGACCAATCGAACAACGTGGCTCAAGCGTCGATTTTGGCCCTTACGGCTTCGGTCGCCGCGGTCGGCGTCGTGCCCAGCACGATGGACAGCAGTTCACGGCAACGTCGATACGTGCGCAAAGCCTCGGTGTCTTCTCCAACCGCATGGTGACAACGCATCAGGCCGCGGTAGAAAGGCTCGATGAGGTTGTCCTGCTGAAGTGCACGCTCATACAAGCCGATTGCACCCTTGTGATCGCGTGCGTCCTCCATCCGCAACGCAGTTCGTTCGACCAGTCCGGTATACAGTGCTGCCAGCCGCTCGCGTGGCGCGACCGACCATGCATGGATGGTCGAATCGAACAAAGGACCCGCGTAGTGCGCCAATGCACGCATTTGCTCGTCAGCTGATGAGGCCCGGGCCATTGTTTCGAAGGCGAGCACATCGCACCATACCAGCGCCCGGTTTAGTGAAAGGCGTCCGTCGGCGAGAATGATTGCGCCTTCCACGCCGATCAGCTTTCGTAGCCTGTGCAGCGTGGTGTCGAACGAGGCCTGCGGATCTTTGGCCTCGAGGCTGGGCCACAGCTCATCCATGACCCGCTGCACCTTTGGACCGGCACCGCCATTGTCGCAGCCTTGAAGCGTCACCATCAGTTGCAGGAGTTCGAACGGTTTCTTCTGCCCTTTGCCTTCAAATACCAGCGGTACACCGCCGATCCTTACGGTGAATCCTCCCAGCGCCTCGATCTTCAGCGGCCAGGGCCAGTTGGCGGGAGCGTTGGCCGGCGGAAGGAATTTCCGATGCAGGATGAAACTGCGGACAAATTCATTTTCAATATCGTGCAATAGCGCGACCGCACATAATCGTGCCAGCAGGTGGTCTTCTACCCGGCCATATTCCAGCATCCGTTTCTCTCGAATGGCGCGAAAGAAATCCGCAACTGGCGTGGGACGCCATGGGCCGTCCTCACCCCTATCCTGGTCTACATCTCTAACGCTATCCACGTTGACCATGCCATCCATAGAGCGCATCGCATGCACGAACAGGATGCCCATTTCGCAAGTCAGCCGGGTGCGTGCGGTTGCACCTGGCAGGATGAGTGCATGATAGGCCAAGGCTTCGTCGTAGCGCTTCAGATGAACGAGCGCGCTGGCGGCAACGTTATAGTACACACATGATTCGATGTGCGGGTAGTGGGCCTGGTCGGCCAATTCAATTACGCGGCTTATTGCGATCCAGGCTTCATCGGGCCGATCGCTTAGTAGACCTAGGTGTGCACGACGATTGAGATGCCAGATCATTTGTCGCACACGGCCCGGTTGAATCTGCGCTTCGACAGAATCAAGCGCCTGTTTCAGACCCTCGACATCTCGCGCCCAAATGCAGCGTCCCGCTTCGGCGTGCGCAATACTGACTTTCATCATGGTCAGTACGTGCTTCTCGGCGATGTGTGCCGCCGCGACCCGGTGCTTGCGCCCACTTTCCGTCAACGCCGGCCTCTTCAGAATCTGCGAACCCGTTACGTGCATCATCGAAAGTGTCCAGTGCCAGTTTGCGCGCCACGATGGGCCGGCCTGCTCCAGTCTTACTTCGTGCTGAATGAAGTTCTCGAAAAATAAGGCGCTCTCAAAATCGCCCACCCTGACAAAAGAGTTGACCGTCAACACCGCGGCCGACAATTGGGTGTTCGCATCTTTGACGGTTCGTATCAATATCGCTGCGCGGCTGCGCAAACCGGTGAGTACTTGCTCCTGCGTGTTGGCCCCGACCTGCACAGATAACAGGCCGACTATGGCGCGCAGTTCGCTATCAGCCGTTGGAAAAGAAAGATCCGGTGACCAATGCGAATGCAGCGTGCCAATCCAGTGATCAAAGCCTTCGTAGTCCTGCCAACCAGATTCAATGCTGGATACCATCGCTGCAGCGGACAGCACGCAACCCAATTGATCGCCGCTCCGCTTGAATCGCAGATACACATCGGCCAGCACACTGCGTGCAGCGGATTCATCGGTAAGCGCAAAGCTCATCCCCAGCCAATAGTCCAGCCATGGCAGGTTTGCGCGATCCAGTCTCGGCAACGCGGTGATCCAACTCGCTAGCTGTTCGAGACGTCCTTCGGCGACAACGGCTTCAGCAATGTCCAGGACCCGGGCCGCGGCGTCCCGAGAGGCGCCGCCCTCCATCAAAAGGGGAATAGAGGCCTCGATTCGCCCGCACCCGGCCATCAGCCGACCAGCACGAACCGCTTCCTTTTGTCTTGATGCGCCGCCGTGAATGCCGACGCGGTCGCGCAGCGCGTCCGCCAACAGGGTGTGAAATCGAAATACCGCCGTCTTGCCAGCCATGCGCCTCTCGACGAAAAGCCCATTGCGATATAGATTTTCGAGTAATTCTGCCGCATTTGGATTGCGGCTGGCGGCAACGGCCAGTTCTCCATCGAAGTCGGGAAGGAAGGCGCAGGCTTCCAGCACGGTCCGCGCCTCTGCCGGCATCTTTCCGATAACAAGATGCGAGAAATACTCGAACAGACGCGTGCGGGATGCGGGTCCCACATCGTCGAGATCCACCGCGGCTGGCTGCGAGCACAGCAGTACGATTCCAGCGGCCCAACCATGGGTAAGTGCCTGCAGTTTTTCGATGTCATCCCGAGCGGGGTGCGTGCCGGTTATTCCAGCCACAAGCGCGTTAACTTCGGATTGATCGAAGCGCAGTGCATCGGCGTTCAACTCGACCAATTGCTGCTTGGCAAGTACATCGACAAAAGCCGGGGGGGGTGGGTAATGCGAGGTGAACACTATCTTTTGCCGGCTTCCCGCTTCCGCCACCAATAGTGCAAGCACCTCGTCGAGGGCGCCTTTGGCTTCGTGAATATTTTCAAATACCAGTACATCGTCTTCTGCAAGTCCGGCGAGCATTGTGCAAAAAAAACGCCGCGCGAAGCCGATCCAGTCATCGCGACTTTCGGCCTCCGCCACCGGCATTTTGTGACGGGCCGGGACGCTGAACTTGATTGCCATTGCCAGAAAATGAAAGAAAGTCGATAGCTCGCGATCCTCCGCATCGACCCCGTACCAGACCGGACTCAGCCGATATGCCTCTAAATAACTCGCAATCAGCGTGGTCTTGCCGCTACCCGGCGGACCGTGCACCCACAGGCATGCCGCTTCGCGCG
The DNA here is from genome assembly GCA_026786225.1 of Burkholderiales bacterium. Classification (GTDB taxonomy): domain Bacteria; phylum Pseudomonadota; class Gammaproteobacteria; order Burkholderiales; family Usitatibacteraceae; genus UKL13-2. The sequence goes on from JAJAYN010000608.1 coordinate 11,231, forward strand.
CTTCGATCAATTCGAACAAACGCGTGCGAAACACGGCTTGTCCGACATCCGGTCCCACAAATTTGGCGGGAAGACGGATGCGCGACCATTTTCTTTTCATATCGCTCTTGGCATATATGTTACCGATTGTAGCAGCGCCCCCCTAAAACACCTGTCGCGGGTACAGGAATTTCAAACCCCATTTTTGACAAGCCACCACTATGTGCCTGGCCGTTGGGCCAGTCAAATATGCAGCACTCCACGTACGATTGCGTCCGCTCTGAATAACACTCACCAAAACCGGCCCGCCCAACCGCGCCAGGCAGCTGATTTCTGTCTGCAAGACGCTCTGTTGCTGGCGTTTTCTTGTTCGACAACCTAAAACATGTGCGCCATGTATTCCTTGTCGACATGCACACCATCGACCTTGAAGCCGTTTTTCTAAAGGCCAAATGGCTTGAATCCGGCGTTTAAATAAAGTTGGCGCGCGAATCCCCAAACTATTCCAACCGCCCCAATCGCACCGCCGTCAAACCCGGCTTTACATGGATCATCGTCGGCATGATCAATACGCAGTTGTCGTAAGGTGCTTGAACCGGCTTGCCGCCGTCGAGCGCGATGACATCGCCGCGCTTGGGCACGATAGATAAACCCTGCAAACCCTTCGTAAACTTGAAATCTTTGTGGTTAGCCACCACGGCGTCGGTCACGCGCACGACTTTCTGCATCGGTGGACGCACGCTCTCGATTTGAGATTCGGCGAGGGCGCGTTCCACCACATGGACGGCAAACAGGAAGCGCCAAATCGTTTGCCACGCCAGCACCTCACTGGCACGCTCCCAATGCTGGCCGCACTCCACCAAGAGCGCAGCCTTGTGTGAGGCTGGATCGCCAAAGCCAGCGTAATCGCGCATGCGCGTGCCATTGGCATGTCCTGCATCGGCGACGATGAACTCGGGCACACCCGTTTGCTTTGAAAGTGCGATGCCCTTGTCCAACGGACCGGAAATCATCACCGGCCCATGCGGGTCGTGCATCGAATGAATGTCGAGCAGGAAATCGATCTGGTCGATGATGGGCCGCATGGCGCGGGCGCGCGTCAACTCGACCGACTGGCGTGGACCATCAAGGACGGCGGGTGTCCAGACGCGATTGAAATCTTCGTCGACGAAACGCGATGCATGCGGCTGCAATGGGTTAAACGAATGGAACGCGGCGACGTTGGCGAACGCAAGTGTCAGCTTGCCGCGAATCGGGCGCACGCCCATCTTGAACAGCCGGTCAACTGCGATTGCGCCACACAGTTCATTGCCGTGCGTGACGGCGTTCACCATCACGTGCGGACCTGGTACTTTGCTATCAAATGTGGTGATGAACTCGACCCCGGTATTGCCCTGCCGATATGCGGAAATGTCCGGTGGCATTAGCTCCACCGTATATGGCGAGCCGCCCGCTTTAGTGCTCATGCTTGTGCCCGCCGACATTTGAGTGCCCATGATCGTGATGATCGTGTCCGCAGTCGTGGTGGTGCCCGTGCGCGGGAAGATGTTGTCGCGCGTAACCTGAAATTGCCTTGATGAGCGCGGTGATGTCGCCTTGCAGTTTGGCGAAATTGGCATTGGGCTCGCGGCTGATCTCATCCATGTACAGTTTTCGGTTCACTTCGATTTGCAGCGAATGTTTTTGCGCCGCCGGATCTGAATAAGCGCGTACCAGCTCGACACCTTTGTAGGGATCGTTCACCCGTACCTCGTAACCCATCCCCCGCAGTGTCAGCGCAACGAAGGTCGTGAATGCCGGCGCACAGGTCGTGCCATCGCGGTCGCCGAGGACAAAATCGGCGCGCGGTACACCCGGACCCTCTTCTGAGATGACCGAAGATGTCGCCGGCATCGAATGGCAGTTGATGTGCCAGACGGCTCCGTAATGCTTGTGCGCCGCGTTGATCGCATCGCGCACGGCTTTGTGATACGGCGCATAGCAATTGGCGATACGCGCCTGTACTTCGGCCACGGTAAGTTTGCGCGCGTAAATCGGCTCGCCGGTATCGAGCAATCGCCATACGAGACCAATACCTTTCTCGGTTTTTCTGGTGACATTGATCGGTCCCGGCCACGCGCTGTCCAGCAGTGCTGCATCCATGTCGAGCAGGGAGCGATTGGCGTCAACATAGCTGCGTGGAAACTCGGCTTTGATCAGTACCGCACCATGGTCTGGCGCTGCGGCATAGAGCGCCTCCACGTGCGTGTCCTCCGCGCGGCGCAGGGTGAGGCGCGGTACGATGGTGTCGAAATCAGCGGGATAGTTCGTACCGCTATGCGGCGAATCGAATACGACCGGTACATCGTGGTCGTGGTCGGTGCGGGATAGAGCGATGGTGAATGCCTGGGATGGAGCATGGAGGGAGGACATAACGTTCAACTTTCATTGATTCAGGTGGCACGCCGAGAAGCGATTCACGGCGATCTGTTTGAGCAAGGGTTGCTCGGTCTTGCATTTGTTGCCGGGGACCGATGCCGCGTGCGGGCAGCGTGGATGAAAATGGCAGCCCGTTGGCGGATTGAGTGGTGAGGGAATTTCGCCCTTGATGGCAACAAAATCTTTTTTGCGAACCGTCAGCGAGGGCACTTCTGCCAGCAGGCCCTGCGTGTAAGGATGATTGGGTTGGGTGAACAACTCGTCAGCCGGTGCGGTCTCAACCACGCGGCCCAGATACATGATGACGACGCGATCCGACAAATGGCGCACCACACCCAGATCATGGCTGATAAATAAATAGGTGAGGTTCAGCTCTTCGCGCAGCTTGATAAACAGATTCAATACTTGCGCCTGAATTGACACGTCGAGCGCCGCGACGGCTTCGTCACAAACGAGGAAATTCGGCTTCACCGCCAGCGCGCGGGCGATGCCGATGCGCGCACGCTGTCCGCCGGAGAACTGGTGGGGGAAACGTCGGGATAACGCGGGGTCCAGGCCGACGCGCTGCATCACTTCGGCGACGTACGCAGATTTGTCTTTGGCGTTGATGATGCCGTGTACGACGGGTGCTTCACCAATGATGTTTTCGACACGGTAGCGCGGATTGAGCGAGGCGTAGGGGTCCTGGAAGATCATTTGCGCTTCGAGTTGCATGGCGCGTTTCTCATCAGCGGTCATCGCGGCGACATTCTTGCCGCGCCAGAATTTTTCGCCCTCGGACTGTTGATGCAAGCCAACCACCACCCGGCCGAGCGTGGATTTTCCGCAGCCGGATTCCCCAACCAGGCCGACGACTTCGCCTTTGTTGATGGTCAGGTCAACGTGATCGACAGCATGTACGGTTTCTTCTTTCAGGCCAGCACCGAGCGAGCGGGCAAACCGTCCCGCGATATCGAGCTTTTTCTCAAAGCGCTTGGATATGTTTTTCAGTTCGAGCAAGGACGTACTCATGCGGTGAGCGCCTCTTCAGTCGAAACATGCGGATGGAAACACCGCACCTTGTGGGAGGCGTTAAGTTCCGGGCTGGTGAATGGAGGCGCCACTTCGCATTCATTCGTACGGCGCATGCAGCGCTCGCGAAAAGCACAGCCGTTACCGATCTTCAGCAGCGATGGCGTCATGCCGGGAATCTGTTTCAGCGGTCGACCTTTGACGTTGCGACTCGGTACCGAATCGAGCAGCCCCTTGGTGTAAGGATGCAGCGGATGGTCGAGAAGTTCCGCCGTGCCACCCTGTTCGACGATCTTGCCCGCGTACATCACGGCCACACTATCGGCGAGTCCCGCAACGACAGAAAGATCGTGCGTAATCCACATCAGCGCGGTACCGGATTCGCGACATAGCTTTTGCATCTCATACAGAATCTGCCCTTGAATCGTCACATCGAGCGCGGTGGTGGGTTCGTCGCAGATGATGAGATCGGGTTTGTTCAGCAGTGCGATCGCGATGGCAACGCGTTGGCGCATACCGCCGGAAAATTGGTGGGGGTAGGCCATCAACCTCTCGTCTGGCGAAGGAATACCGACTTGCGAGAGGGCATTTCGGCAGCGCGCGCGCGCGGCTTCCCGCGTGATTTTTTCATGCGCGGTGATGGCTTCAATCATCTGTGTATCGATACGCAGAACCGGATTCAAGGTCATCATCGGGTCCTGAAAAATCATCGCGACGCGATTGCCGCGCAGCGAGCGCCATTGCTCTGCGCTGTAGCCGGTGACGTCCTGACCGTTCAATACGATACGGCCTTCGATGACGCGGCCCGGCGAATCGATCAGGCCCATGATGGAGTAGCCGGTCATCGATTTGCCCGAACCTGATTCACCGACGAGACCCAGGATCTGCCCCTTGTCGATTGAAAACGAAACGTCGTCAACCGCTTTCACCACACCGGCCTTGGTGAAAAAATGGGTGCGCAGGTTTTCGACTTGCAGGACGGCGCTCATTGCGCTGATACCCGGCATAAAATTACCAAACACAAGCACTGGCGCGCCTCTTGGAGCATAAATGGCTGGAAAAGCCCGCCAGTGCTAGTGTTTGTTGTTTTTATCATTTCTTCAACCTCGGATTCAACACATCCCTGAGCTGATCTGCCACCAGATTGATCGACATGATCGTCAACAGCAACGCCAGACCTGGATAGAAGCTGATCCAGTATTTGCCACTCATCAGGTAGGTGAAGCCATTGGAAATCAGCAGGCCGAGCGATGGTTCGGTGATCGGCAGCCCAAGCCCCAGAAATGAAAGTGTGGCCTCCAGCGAAATCGCGTGCGCGACCTGCACCGTCGCGACGACGATAAGCGGCGGCAGGCAATTGGGCAGCAAATGTTTGAACAGGATGCGCGTTTTCGATAGCGACAATACGCGCGCCGCCTCCACGTATTCTTTTTGCATTTCGACCAAGGCCGAGGCACGCACGGTTCTGGCGTAGTACGCCCATTGCACGGTAATGAGCGCGA